>JAIERT010000292.1 GCA_019746735.1 Burkholderiaceae bacterium
TGGCCACCACCGACAACCGCAACTGGGAGCTGCTGCCGCAGAACACGCCGCAGCGCCGCTTCAGCCAGAGCCGCGCCGTGGCGCTGGACATGGAGAGCGCCACCATCGCGGCCAACGGCTTCCGCTTCCGCGTGCCCTACGGCACCCTGCTCTGCGTGAGCGACAAGCCCCTGCACGGTGAGATCAAGCTGCCGGGCATGGCCAACCACTTCTACCGCGAGCGGGTGGACCAGCACCTGCGCATCGGCATGCGGGCCCTGGAGCTGCTGCGCGAGAGCGGCATCAACCAGCTGCACAGCCGCAAGCTGCGGAGCTTTGCGGAAGTGGCGTTTCAGTAAGTTCGACTACATATTCTGTACAGCGACTGGATTTGGAGAAGAAGATGACAGCACGTATTGCCTCACTTTCTTTGCTGATTCTGCTAAGCCTATTTATTCAAGGATGTGCTTCCGGCTCGGCTGTTGTGACCGGGACGAAGCGGGAGCCAATCTCGGCCGATCAAGTCCAGATTTACCTTGAGCCACCGAAAGACTACGAGGTCATCGGTCTTGTCAGTGCCTCCAGTGACGCTGGCTGGACCGAACAGGGTTCCTTGGATTACGCGGTGGATGAGTTGAAGCAGCAAGCCGCAAAGATAGGAGCCAACGGTGTGCTCTTGACTGCGACAGGGGATAGAACCGCGACCGCTGTTGGCGGGACCGGCACCAGATACTTCTACGCAGTCCCGGTAACTGCGAAGACAGTTCAAGGTAAAGCAATATTCGTAAGACGCTAGCAGCGTCACCTCATCTCGCTTCTCCTTTCGTAGCGCGCGCTCATCTTGTACTTTTTTCCGTACAAGACGAACGGCAAAACCATTGCCGTCTTTTGGCACGCATGTTGCATGTGTTCATGTATACAAGATCACATGCAGCAACATGGTGCAACTCACAGCCACTGCCCGTCCTGCCGCCACATCAGCGAGCGCCGAGGGCGCGCGTGCCTGGATCTCGCGTTATGAGCCGGCGCTGCAGGGCGCAGCAGCCGGCCCGCTCGCGGGACTGCGCTTTGCGGTCAAGGACAACATCGACGCGGCGGGCCTGCGCACCACGGCCGCGTGCGAGGCCTTTGCCTACAAGCCGGCGGCGCATGCCACGGTGGTGCACAAGCTGCTCAGCGCCGGTGCATCGCTGCTGGGCAAGACCAACCTCGATCAGTTTGCCTGCGGGCTGAACGGCACCCGTTCGCCCTGGGGCGCCGTACCCAACGCCTTCGATCCCGCCTATGTCTCCGGCGGCTCGAGTTCGGGCTCGGCCTATGTGGTGGCCACGGGGCAGGTCGACTTTGCGCTGGGCACGGACACCGCAGGCTCGGGCCGCGTGCCCGCGGGCCTGAACAATATCGTCGGGCTCAAGCCTTCCAAGGGGCTGATCAGTGCACGCGGTGTGCTGCCCGCGGCGCAGAGCGTGGACTGCGTGTCCATCTTCGCGCGCACCGTGGGCCTGGCGGCGCGCGTATTGGAAGCAGCGCGAGGCTACGACGCACAGGACCCGTACTCACGCGAGCTGGCGCTGGCCACCCGGCCGCTCCCCACGGCGTTTCGCTACGGCGTGCCTCACAAGCTGGAGTTCTATGGCGACGCCCAGGCCGCAGCGGCCTACGGGCAGGCGCGCGCGCAGCTGCGTGCGCTGGGCGGGGTGGAGGTGGTCATCGACTTCGAGCCCTTCGCCCAGGCTGCGACCCTGCTCTATGAAAGTGCGCTGGTGGCCGAACGTTACGCGGCCATCCGTGAATTTTTCGATGCGCACGAGAGCGAGGTCATGGAGCCCGTGCGCAGCATCGTCGGCCGCGGCCGCGGCTACAGCGCGGCCGATCTCTATGCGGCCCAGCTGCAGCTGCATGCGCTGGCCCAGCGCGCCGCTGCCGTCTGGCAGCAGATGGATGTGCTGTGTGTGCCCACGGCGCCCACCCACTACACCATCGCCCAGATGCAGGCCGACCCGGTGGTGCTCAACCGCAACCTCGGGGCCTACACCAACTTCGTCAACCTGCTGGACTACGCGGCCCTCTCGGTGCCGAGCTGCATCCGGCCGGACGGTCTGCCCTTCGGCATCACGCTGATCGGCCCCTGCGGTAGTGACTGGCAGCTGGCCGAACTGGGCCAGCGCTACCACCATGCCACAGGGCTCACGCAGGGCGCCACCGGCGAGCCGCTGCCCGCAGCGCGCGCCATCCCCGGCATTGCACCCGCGGCCACGGTGCGTGTGGCCGTGGTGGGGGCGCATCTCACGGGCATGCCGCTGAACCCGCAGCTGACCGAACGGGGTGCGCAGCTGCTGGCGCGCACCACCACGGCGCCGCACTACCGGCTCTATACCTTGCCCGGCACCGTGCCGCCCAAGCCCGGGCTGCAGCGCGTGGCCCCGGGGGAGGGCGCACCCATCGTGGTCGAGATCTGGGAGATGCCGCTCGACCACTACGGTTCTTTCGTTGCGGCCGTGCCCGCGCCGCTGTCCATCGGCACGCTGCTGCTGGACGACGGTAGCAGCGTGCAGGGCTTTCTCTGCGAAGCGCAGGCCCTGGCCGGCGCGCAGGACATCACGGCCTATGGCGGCTGGCGCGCCTATCTCGATGCGCAGCGCGGCAAGCAGGCATGAACCATGCATCTCTTTCTTCAACCACTCTGCAGGAGCCTTCCATGAAGCAAGCCAGCCCCTCCATCCCGAACTCCGCCGCCCTGTCGCGCCGCAAACTCGTGCAGGCCGGCGGCGCCGCCCTGATGATCGGCACCCTGGGTGCACCCGTGGTGCGCGCGCAGAGCGGTCCCAAGATCCGCATCGGCTACTGGCCCATCGCCGCCGGCCTGCCTTTCTACGCGGCCATCGAGAAGGGCTACTTCAAGGAGGCCGGCCTGGACGTGGAGCCGTTGCGCTTTGCCGCCGCCCAGCAGGTGATGGAAGCCGTGTTGTCCGACCGCGCCGACGGCACGGCCAACGGCACCGGCTCGGCCAACATCGCGATCGGTGAGCTGGCGGCGCCCGGTACCTTCAAGATCTTCTGCGCCAACCCCAGCAATGCCAAGAACGTGCTCGACCAGGTGCTGGTGCCCAAGGACAGCCCGGCCAAGACCATTGCCGACCTCAAGGGCAAGC
>JAIERT010000302.1 GCA_019746735.1 Burkholderiaceae bacterium
CAAGGGCTTTCCCGGCGAGTTCAAGGCCGCACTGCAATCGGTGAGCCAGGCCCAGAACTTTGCCTCCACCCTGCAGAAGCAGGTGCAGATGGAAAACCCCAAGGTCAGCCTGGAAGAGACCATGGTGGCCATCCAGAAAGCCCAGATCGGCTTCCAGGCCACGCTGCACGTCCGCAACAGGATGGTGCAAGCCTACACCGACATCATGAACATGCAGGTCTAGGGCCTGTCCGCACTCATTTCTCAAGTGCGAACGTGGTGAAAACCGCGCCAATCTAGGCGCGCGACGACGCCCAGGCTGGCCGCCTGGGCTAGGAGTGCAACAACGAGTGGCGCTGTTTTAACCCCGTTCCCTGCGGGTTGCGGCCAAAAAAGCCATACGGGGCGTTGCGCGGACTTGCCGGAGATGACTCCGGCTGCGTCCACTCGCCTACCGCATGACTCTTTTGATCCACAACGCATCTTGAGAAATGAGTACGGACAGGCCCGCCCTACTGCGCAAGCCGATTGCGGCGTTGGGCGGTGCGCGCCATCCTCACGTACAGGAAGTACGTTCCGGTGGCTGTGCTCCGTCCGCCTTGCACTCGGCTCGCTCGCTACGGCTATACCGCAGCGTTATCTGTCTCAGTGGAGGGTTCGCGGTTTCCCGTCCATCAGCTCTTCGAGGTGGCCGAGCCAGGGTTCGGTCAGGTGGCGGATCTCGGCATCGTTGCGCAGGATGCGCTGCATGATGCGCGCCTTCTCGCTGCGCTCTTCGGGACGAAGCTCCTCTTCACGCGAACGGAAGCGCAGCTGCTCGATGAGCACGGCACACACACCTTCATAGCGCATCACGGCCTCCAGATCCTTGGCGCGGGCGGCCTCGAGCATGCAGGTGCTGCTGTCCTCGATGGCCTTGTAGTAGTCGATGAGCATCTGCGCCATGGTCAGCCTCCCGTGCCCTGGCCAGGCTGCTTGATGGCCTTCCAGCCCTGGGCCACCGGCTCGATCAGCGCGTACACCTCCTGCAGGCGGGCGTCATCGTTGCGGGCGTTGGCCATCACCAGCTGATGGGCACAGTACTCATACAGGGCATTGAGGTTCTGGGCGATCTCGCCACCCTCGACCAGGTCCAGTCCGGTCATCAGACCTTCCTGGAGGATGCGCAGCGCGCGGGTGATGGCGTCGCATTTGGCCGGCACGTCCTGACGCGCCAGCGCACCGCGAGCGCGCGCAATCTCCTGCAGCAGACCGTCGTACAGCAGGACGATGATCTGGTGCTGATCGATGGTGTGCATGCTGGTCTCGACACCGATGCGGCGGTAGGCATCGGCACGAGGGCGGCTGGCAGTCTGGTACATGGGGAATCAATCCTTGGTCAGTTCTCTGGCGTTCTGACTCTATATCGGCGCGTCTGCCCCGGAAATGAAGGCGGCCGATCTCAGGAGTTGGGCTTGTTCCACTGGCTAATTTGCTGCGTCAGGTAGGTGTTGAGCGCATTCAGGCTGGCCATCTGCGTGTCCAGGGCGCTGTACTTTCGGTTCAGCTGCGCCTCGATGCGGTTGACCTTGGCGTTCAGGCGCTCCTGGTCCTTGGCGTTCTCGTCCAGCATGCGGTTCAGGCTGTCGTCCTTGCGCTTGAAGAAGCCATCGGTCGCCAGCAAGGCCGTGGTTACGCTCTTGATCCGCACCGCGATGCCCTCGGCGCTGCCCGAGCCCGTGCTGCTGAAGAGGGTCTTGAGCGCGTTTGGCTGCTCCAGCGCCGTGGCCAGCTTGCTGGCATTGATCTCCAGATTTCCGCCGCGCTGCGCGCTGATGCCGATATCACTCAGGCGGCTGAAGGTGCCACCGGTGGTCAGCGACTGCACCGCCGCACGCAGGGCGTTCTGCAGCGACAGCGTGGTACTGTCGCCTTGCAGCAGACCGCCCACGCCCGTGGCCTGGTCGTACTTGGTGGCCTCGTTGAGCACACCATTGATGTCGTTGTAGGCCTTCACGAAGGCTTCGATATTCGCTTTCACCGCCGAGCTGTCGGGCGCGATGGTGATCGTCACCGGCTTGTTGGCTTCCGTCTCCTTGGCCACCGTCAGGGTCACACCCGACACCACATTGGTGAAGGTGTTGGTTGACGAGGTCACCGGGATGTTGTTGATCTTGACCTGCGCGTTGGCCGCAGCCTTGGTCTCGGTGGTGTTGAAGAGCAGACGCGACAGGCCCAGGTCGTCGGTGTTGTTGCCGTCGACATCGCTCACCGTCAGCGCAAAGGCGCCGTCCAGGCCGGTCGCCTTGCTGGTCAGCAGCAGGCGCTCGCCCGCACCGTCATTGAGGATGGTCGCCGTCACGCCCGCTGCAGAACCGTTGATCTTGCTGGCGACATCTGCCATGGTGTCGGCAGCGCCCACCTCGATGTCCACGGCGGTGCCATTGACCGTGAAGGTCAGCGTGCCCTCGCCCAGCGCGGCACCCTTGCTCAGGGACTGGGAGGCTGTAGACCTCGCTTGGGCCAGGCTTTGTACCTCGACACTGAAATTCGTGGGCTGCGTTCCACCGATAGCGCTGGCACTGACGTAGTCCTTGTTAGAAGACGTGGCCGAGACAGAATTCCATCCCGTCACGCTGGTGAGCTTGCTCACGGCGTCCTGCAGGGAAGACACCATGGATTTGATCTGGCCGAAGGTGGTGATCTTGGTCTGGGTGGCTGCCGCGTCGAGCTTGAGCTTGTCCAGCGGCTTCTTCTCCAGCGCGACCAGCTGCGAGACGATGCTCTTGATGTCCAGGTTGCTGCCGACGCCCGGCGATGAGATCGTGGCCATAGTCACTCCAAGCCGGGCATCCCGGCATCCAGTACTTTGGAATTATTGATCTGTCCCTCCGTCCTGTCAGCACGATCAGACGGGGGAAACGACCATATTTCCGCTTCTCTCGGTTATCGGCCGGAAAAGGTGGAACTTGAGGGTCAACACCAGCAGGCCGGCTCCCGCAAGGGCACCAGCCTGAAAACGTGCTTCTGCGCGGCCTTCCGGGTGAGCCCTCGCTCCCCTTTTAGCGCAGCAGGGCCAGCACACCCTGGGGCAGCTGGTTGGCCTGGGCGATCATGGCCGTGCCGGCCTGCTGCAGGATCTGGGCACGCGACAGGTTGGCCGTCTCGGCCGCGAAGTCGGCGTCGACGATGCGGCTGCGCGA
>JAIERT010000404.1 GCA_019746735.1 Burkholderiaceae bacterium
GCGCAGCAATACCAAATAGGCCAGCGTTGATGTGGCTCCGCGGAGCTGGCGGGTAGGTAGCACCGAGCCGGGTGGGCGACCCCCGGCCCAGATAAATGGCGGTCACGCCGCAGGCAACTGCGGTGCACAAAATCCGGCTTACAGGCCGGCTTCACACTTTTTCCGACGGGCGCCGCATGCGGCGCCCGTTTCCTCTGGGCTCAGTGCTTGCCAGCCAGAACGGCGGCCAGTGCGAACACCGAGTTGGGGGCCGTGGTCTTGGGCGGCTCCGGCTTGCGCTGGACAAAGATGCCGCGCCGGCTCGGGGCCTGTCGCTCCTCGACCGGCGCACCCTTGGCGCGCTGCTCCTCGCAGAGGTACAGCAGCTTGATGCCTTCCAGGTGCTCCATCATGCGGCTGTTCAGGCCGCTCCAGAGCTCGCGCGTGAGCTGCCAGCCAGCTTCGCCCGCGTCCGTGGATTCGTCGGCCTGCAGGCCGCGCGGGCCCTCGACAGCGCGAATGATGTCGGCCACGCTGATGAACTGGGCGCTGCGGCCCAGGGTGTAGCCGCCGCCCGGACCGCGGGTGCTTTCCACCAAGCCCTGCTGACGCAGCTTGCTGAACAGCTGTTCCAAGTAGGACAGGGAGATATGCAGCCTTTGCCCGATGGAGTTCAGGGGCACGGGACCCGCCGATTCGCGCAGGGCGAGGTCGATCATGGCGGCGACGGCAAAGCGGCTTTTGGCGCTGAGACGCATGGCATTTCCTTTCTTGGATGTGGCGCGGGCGCTGGATGGCACCCGCACACGAAACTTTAGGGATATTCGATCTTCCGGTAAATTCGAATTTTCGAACGAATCACTTCGATTAAACCGAATCAAAGGAGTTCCCGTGAACTTCAAGCATCTGCACTATTTCTGGGTGGCCGCCAGATCTGGCGGGATCATAAGAGCTGGTGAGCAGTTACATACAACTCCCCAGACCCTGTCCGGTCAGATCAAGCTTCTTGAAGAGCGTCTAGGACGAAAGCTGTTTCGCAAGAGCGGGCGGCAACTCGAGCTGACCGACGACGGTCGGCTGGCCCTGGGCTATGCCGACGAGATCTTCACCCTGGGCGCCGAGCTCGAGGCCGCACTGCGCCAGCCGCGCAGCGGGCCGCGCGTGCTGGACTTCCGGGTGGGTGTGGCCGATTCCGTGGCCAAGTCCGTGGCCTACCGCCTGCTCGAGCCGGCCATGAACCTGGAGGTGCCGGTGCGCCTGATCGGGGCGGAGGGCAAGTTCCCCGACCTGCTCGCCCAGCTGGCCCTGCACCGGCTGGACCTGGTGATCGCCGACGAGCCGCTGACGCGGCGCATCAGCGTCAAGGCCTACAACCACGCGCTGGGCACCTCGCGCATGAGTTTCTTCTGCGCGCCATCATTGCGCAGCCAGCTGCAGGGGGCCTTCCCGCAGTGCCTGCACGGTGCGCCCATGCTGATCCAGGGCGCAGCCTCCTCCGTGCGGCAGGAGCTCGACGCCTGGCTGCTGCGCCAGGGCATCCAGCCGCGCATCGTGGGCGAGTTCGATGACGGCGCGCTGATGACGGCCTTTGGCCGCGAAGGCCGCGGCGTCTTCATGTCACCCAGCGTGCTGGAGGACGAGACCGTGGCGCATTACGGCGTGGAGGTCATCGGCCGGGGCGACGAGGAACTGGTCGAGGAGTTCTACGCCGTCTCGGTGGAGCGGCGCATCAAGCACCCGGCCGTGGCCGCCATCACGCAGGCGGCGCGCGGCCGGCTTTTTCACGCCTAGGCTTCAGCGACAGAGTGTGCCGGCCTTGAGCCGCTCGGCGCGCTGCGGCGTCGCCGGGTGCGTGCTGAGCCAGTCGGCCATGGTGCTGCCGTGTGCCTGGGGTGCCGGGGCGCCGCCTTCCTGCGACAGCCCCAGCAGCAGTTCGGCCATGGGGGCGGTGGGCTTTTGCGCGCGTGTCATCAGCGCCAGCGCAAAGCAGTCGGATTCGGTTTCGTGCTGGCGCCGGTAGGCCAGGCCGGTGAGCACCGTGCTGGCCAGCGAGGCCACGCTGGACACATCGCCCAGCGCCAGGCCCAGCCCCACATTGAGCACGCCCTGTTCGACGATGAGACGCGTGCCGTGGCGGTGTTCGATGTGGCCGATCTCGTGTGCCAGCACGCCCAGCAGCGCATCGTCCGAGAGGCCGGCCTTGGCGGCGCTTGCCACCAGTTCGTCGGTCATGACCAGGGTTCCGCCGGGCAGGGCGAAGGCATTGGGGCCCAGGCCGCGGCGAAAGAGCAGCTCGTAGCGCGGACGGTAGGCCGGGTAGCGCTTGAGCGTGGGGTCGAGCTGGCGCAGCAGCTCGTCGAAGCTGGCGCGCAGCGCGGCCTGGCGTTCGGGTGGCAGCTCGCTGGGCTTGAGCCAGCGGCGTTCGATCTGGTCCATGGCCTGCTGGCTCATGCCCAGCTCCCACTCCAGGGGCACATGGCGGCTCAGCTGGGCCGCGGCCCAGGGCGTGCCGTAGCGGTAGAAGGCCACGAGCCCGATGATGGCAACGGCCAGCACCCCCAGCAGCACCGCCCAGCGGGTCTGCATGCGCTGGGCCAGGCCGGGGCGCGCCCCGGCAGCGGCCAGGGCCTGTTGCCAGACCTGGGGCTGGTCGATCTCGATGCTGCCGTGACCGTGCAGGGCGATGGTGAGGCGTTCGGGCGCGCGATCGGCGCTCCATTGCGGGGGCCATTCGACCTCGTCATGTGCAAAGCGGCGCGAGGCGGCGTGCGCCAGGTCCAGCACGTGCAGACGCAGGGCTGGTCCCTTGGGGCCGGGCTCGAGCACGATGAGCACCTCGCGCGCCCGGCTGCTGCGGCCGTTGAACCATTTGGCGCGCAGGGGCGCGGCCGGGCTGACGGTCTCGGCCATGGTCTCAGCCGACGATGTCCAGGCCGGCCGCATCGGCGAGGGCGTCACCCAGGCCCTCCTGCTGCTTGACCAGATCGCCCACCAGCTGATCGAGTCCGCCCTTGACGTGCAGGGTGACCGAATCGGCCTTCATGCGGTATTCGCTGACGCGGGCGAACGGGCGGTAGAAGCCCAGGGTCAGTAGCGTGAGCAGCAGGTTCTTCAGGCGCAGGCGCACGAAGGGCCAGTGCCTGAGGTCGCATTTGAAGCGTGCGATCTGGCTCAGGCCCACATTGCTCCA
>JAIERT010000260.1 GCA_019746735.1 Burkholderiaceae bacterium
CATGGGCGGTCCTGGGTTGCGGGTGCGATCCGCGACCCGGCCGGGTCATCCGGCGTTTGCCATGCGCTTATGACGCGTCAGCCCGCCTGGCGGTTGACAGGCCGGACACAAAAATCGGCAAGGCACCCCGCCCCACCGTCGCTAAAGCCTTGAATTCAAAGGGTTTATTGCAAAAAGCCCAGGTCGCGCTGTTCGCGCACCTCCGGCTTGATGCGGTGCTCGGACTCCAGCTGTTCGAGAAATTCCTCCGGGCCGAAGCCTTCACCCAGAATGGCCGCCTGTCGCTGCACCGCAGCAAAGTCGCCCAGGCAGAGCTGGTCGAGCGGGTCCAGCCGTTTGCCGTGCTCCGGCAGGAACCGCTGAGTCTGCCCCGCCAGGGCCTCGGCCACGAACATGGCGCGTCGCTGCTCCCGACTCAAGGGCTTGAAGCGGATCTTGAAGGTGAAGCGGCGCAGGGCGGCCTGGTCTATCCGGTCCATGAGGTTGGTGGTGCAGATGAACACGCCCTGATGCCGCTCCATGCCCTGCAGCATCTCGTTGACCTCGGTGACCTCGTAGGTCCGCTGGGCGCCCCGGCGGTCCTGCAGAAAGCTGTCGGCCTCGTCGAGCAACAGCACGGCCTGCTCGGCTTCGGCCTCGGCGAACATCGCGGCCATGTTCTCCTCGGTCTCGCCGAGAAACTTGCTGACCAGATCGCTCGCCTGGCGGATCATCAGCGGCCGCCCCATCTGGACCGCCAGATACTCTGCCAGGGCCGTCTTGCCGCTGCCGGGCGGGCCATGGAAGCACAGGCTGCCACGTCCTCGCGCCTGCAAGGCCTGCACGACGCGCGGGAGCCCGAAGCGGCACTCCACGTTGAGCAGCGCCAGATCGTAGTGCGTGTCTGGAACGCGCGGTCGCGCCAGGTCATGCCGTCCGCCCAGGGCCTGGTCAGCGTTGCGCAGCTGACGCTCGATTAGCGTCTCCGTTTCCTGTTGGGGTTGCGCCGCGTCGCCTGCTCTGCTGACCATACCGGCAAAGCGGACGGCCGTATGGATCTGGGCCGGCGTCAGGCTTTTGCGTGCGACCAGTCGTTCCACAAAGGGTGACGAGACCGCCACGCCCTGCAGGGCGCGTCGTACCAGCGCTTCGCGCGCGCCCGGGGGCGGCGACTTGAGTTCGAGGTGGTAGGCAAAGCGGCGCCGGAAGGCCGGATCGATCTGCTCGATGCGGTTGGTGATCCAGACCGTCGGCACGGCGTTCGACTCCAGGATCTGGTTGACCCAGGCCTTCCCACTCACGGAACCGCTGGGTTGCGGGCCGGCCTTCTCGGCGCGCACCAGCAGCTGGGCTGCCTCGCTGGAGATCGGTGGGAACACATCTTCCACCTCGTCGAACAGCAAGGCCGACTGCGCGCTGCCCTTGAGAAAGACCTGTGCGATCTGCAAGGAGCGGTAGCGCTCGCGGCCACTGAGCGAATTGCCATCGCGGTCCGCGTACTCCACCTCGAACAGCTCCAGCCCCGCCGCCTGCGCCGCGACCTTGGCCAATTCGGTCTTGCCCGTGCCCGGCGGCCCGTAGAGCAGCACATTGACGCCCACCTCGCGCCGTGCCACGGCGTTGCGCAGCAGCGTACTGAGCAGCTGCGCCTCTTCGGCCACGAAGGCGAAGTCCTCCAGCGCCAGGCGGCTCTTGCTGGCGGGGCGCGTAAAGACCGCCATGAGCTCAGCCTGGTCGCGGTATTCGCGCATCAGCACGGGCGGCAACTTCTCGCTGACCTTCATCAGGTCGGCCAGATCGGTGATGTTGTGCTCCGAGATCAGGTTGTCGACGAGGCCGATGCGCTCCAGCCGCGAACCGGTACGCAAGGCCTCGCCGACGTCCTCGGCCCGGACACCGGCCACTTCGGCGATCAGCGCGTAGGCTTCGGTCGCGTTGCTGACCTTGAATTCAACCAACAGGCTGCGCAGCTCGCGCTGGTAGCGCGTCAGCGTGCCGTAGAGCAGCAGGGCGCGCTCGGCCTGGTTGAGCTGCAGCAGATGGGCCAACGCGTCAATGTTCTTCTCGACCAGGGTTGACTGCTTCTTCAAGGCCTGCCGCAGCCAGTCGCCGGTGGCCCCGAGCACCAGTTGCAGGTCACGCGGCTGATGCTTGGCGTAATCGTCGAGGTAATAAAACAGCGTGCTTTCCTCGTAGGGGCCACGCCAGTCGCCATACCGCGCCAGAAAGACGTCCGTGTCCAGCGCCTCGTGCCCGGCCCAGGCCTCGTGGCCGGTACACCGGCGCGCCAGGTAGTCCCGCAGGCGCTCCAGCACGGGCAGGGGCCAGATGAGGTGGCGGCCCACCAGCTCGATCACCCCGTGCAGGTCGCGCCGCGCGCTGAATACCCCGCCCATGCGGCTGACCAGCGTGAGCACGAAATGCGAGCACATGAGGTCGAGCACCGGCGCCTCCCGCAAAGCGGGGGAAACCCGCAGCTGCGCGCCTGCCCGGCCTGTCGACTGTCGCTTGACCATGCAACGCCCTCCATGGGGGTCCCGTGACGCGGTCACGATAGCGCAGAGCCTCCGGGCTGGGAAGCCCCGGCATCCTGTGCGGACTCGGCTTGACGCGCAGACCCAGGGCAGGCATGGTGCACGGCTGTCCCGCACTGCCATGTAAAATCGTGGCAGTCATCCTGATCTGATAGGAAATTCCATGTCTCACGAGCCCCAGCAATCGTCCGACCCCATCGAGAACATCGTGCACACGGCACCGGTGGTCATCCCCGTCCTTGGCGGCCTGATGATCTTCCTGCTGGCCTTCATCGCCGTCTTCATGGCCTGATCCCGGGCGGCGCCAGTGCCTTGCCGCTGGCGCGTCGTGACATCCTGAATCCCCGCCCGCGGGATTCTTTTCCTCTCTCCCAGTACTGACCTGCTCCAGGCCGGTCTGCTTGCGCCGGCCCCTGGCGCTGGCCTTTGTCTGCCTTCAGGCCGTGCCCATCCCGGCCATCGTTTTGCTCGCATGGGCTTATGCATGTTTTGCATAGTTTTTGCCTGTACCCCGGCTGTAACCCGGGGGCGAATCCCTACAATGGCCCGCACCGGCGGCAGGCCTCGCCGTCCCAGAGTCATGAATGACAGGAGCACCCGATGAACTCTCCCGTGATGCAAGGCATCCACCTCAACGCCCCCAGCCATGTGAAACACGCCCGCCTGCTGGCC
>JAIERT010000043.1 GCA_019746735.1 Burkholderiaceae bacterium
TCACCTC
Source organism: Burkholderiaceae bacterium (assembly GCA_019746735.1). Lineage (GTDB taxonomy): Bacteria > Pseudomonadota > Gammaproteobacteria > Burkholderiales > Burkholderiaceae_C > Hylemonella. The sequence goes on from JAIERT010000043.1 coordinate 8, forward strand.
GGGCTCCACCGGCGACCCCGTGCCCCATGTCAAGCACTGGGGCCTGCTGGTCGAGAACGCCCAGGGCGCCGGCCGGCGCGTGCGCGAATGGCTGGGCACGGACGCGCCCTTCACCGTCACCGGCACGGTGCCGGCCCAGCACATGTACGGCTTCGAGTCCACGGTGCTGCTGCCCCTGCTCAACGAGGGCATCATCGATGCCAGCCACCCCTTCTACCCGGCCGACATCGTGCAGGCACTCGAGGCCACGCCCACGCCGCGCCTGCTGGTCAGCACACCTTTTCATCTGCGCACCCTGACCGAGTCCGACCTCGCCGTACCGCCACTGGCCCTGCTGCTCAGTGCGACCGCGCCCCTGGCGCCCCAGCTCGCGCGCCAGGCCGAGGAGCGCCTCGGTGCCCCGCTGCTGGAAATCTACGGCAGCACGGAGACCGGCCAGATCGCCACGCGCCGCGGCTCGGCCGGCGAGCTCTGGCAGACCCTCAATGGCGTGCAGGTCCAGGCCCTGCCCACCCCCGCGGGCGAGGAGCTGCGCTTTGCCGCCAGCGGCGGCCACGTAGAGGGCGTGGTGCCGCTGTCCGACGTGTTGGAGCTGCAGTCGCCCACGCGCTTCGCCCTGCTGGGCCGGCATACCGACATGGTCAACATCGCGGGCAAGCGCACCTCGCTGGCCTATCTGAACCACCAGCTCAACAGCATCCCCGGCGTGCTCGACGGCGCACTCTACTGGCCGCAGGACGCGGCCCACGACGCGCAGGCCCGTATCCAGCGCCCGATCGCCTTCGTCGTCGCCCCGGGCCTGGACGAGGCTGCGCTGCAGCATGCGCTGCGCGAGCGCATCGACCCGGCCTTCCTGCCACGCCCCATCCATTTCGTCACCGCCCTTCCACGCAATGCCACGGGCAAGCTGCCGCAGCAGGCCCTGGCCGAGCTCGCACGCCAGCTGCAGCACCCGGCCTCGCCCGCCGCATCCGCGCGAACGCGCTGGAAGCCCACGCCCCTGGTCAGCGGCTCGCTGGGCCTGCACGCCGTGGCGGCCGCCGGGCTCTTCACCCCGGCCTGGCCCTGGAGCGTGGGCGCGCTGGTGGCCAACCACGCGCTGATCGCCAGCACCGGCCTGTGGCCGCGCAGCACCTGGCTGGGGCCCAACCTGCTGCACCTGCCGCGCAGCCGGCCCGAAGTGGCCCTCACCATCGACGACGGCCCCGACCCCGAGGTCACGCCCGCCGTGCTGGACCTGCTGGAGCAGCACGGCGCCGTGGCGACCTTCTTCTGCCTGGGCGCCCACGTGCAGCAGCACCCGGCGCTGGCGCGCGAGATCGTGCGCCGCGGGCACGCCATCGGCAACCACAGCCAACACCACAGCCACCGCTTCTCGCTCATGGGGCCGGGCGCCCTGCGGCGCGAGATCGGCACCGCGCAGGACCGCATCGCCCAGGTCACGGGTGTGAAGCCAGCCTTCTTCCGCGCGCCCGCCGGCCTGCGCAACCTCTTTCTCGACCCCGTGCTGCACGCGCTGGACCTGCGCCTGGCCAGCTGGACGCGGCGCGGCTTCGACACCCGCACGGGTGACGCGGCCCTGGTGCTGCGCCGCCTCACGCGCGGTCTCGCCGCCGGTGACATCCTGCTGCTGCACGACCACCACGCCGCACGCACGCCGCAAGGCCGGCCCGTGCTGCTGGACGTGCTGCCGCCACTGCTGGCCACCGTGCGCGAACGCGGGCTGCAGACCGTTCCACTGCGTCCCGAACGGCTCTGAATTGCACGGCGTCCCCCTACAATGCGCCACCCTGGTGCGTCCCCTCTCATGTCCAAAGTCCCGCTGCCCCCCGTCCTGCTCGAACAAGCCACCGCGCCCTACCGGCCTCAGGGCAAGTTCGCCTGGCATTTCGCGCGCGGCAAGCTCGGCGGTGACCCCGCCTTTGCCGGCCTGCTGCAGCGCGGCCTGATTCCCGCGCAGTCACGCGTGCTCGACATCGGCTGCGGTCAGGGCCTGCTGGCCGCCCTGCTGGGCAGCCTCACGGGTGACTCGCCGGCCGAACACGCCTGGCCGGTCGGCTGGGCCCCGCCGCCCGCCGGCGTGCAGGTGCACGGCATCGAGCTCATGCCGCGTGATATCGAACGCGCGCAACAGGCCCTGGGCCACCTCGGCGAGCGCGCCCGCTTCACGCTGGGCGATATGTGCACGACGCCCTTCACCCCGGCTGACGCTGTGGTCATCCTCGACGTACTGCATTACGTGAACGAGACGGCCCAGGAGGATGTGCTGCGCCGCGTGCGCGAAGCGCTGGCGCCCGGCGGCGTGCTGCTGCTGCGCGTGGGCGACGCTGCAGCCGGTCTGCCGTTCAAGATCAGCAACTGGGTCGACGCGGTGGTCTTCTTCGCGCGCGGCCATGGCATCTCGCGCCTCTACTGCCGTCCGCTGAGCGAGTGGCAGGCGCTGTTGCAGCGGCTGGGCTTTGCCGTGGAGACCCTCCCCATGCATGCCGGCACGCCCTTCGCCAACATCCTGCTGATCGCCCGCAAGCCGGTCTGAGCCCATGCACACGCTGCTGCTGCCCATCGAACACGATCACCCGGCTTATGCCGGCCACTTCCCGGGCCGGCCTATCCTGCCGGGTGTGGTGCTGCTCGACCGGGCACAACGCGCGCTCGAGGACGCCTGCCATTGCCGCATCACCGGCCTGGCCCAGGCCAAGTTCCTCAGCCCGGTGACACCGGGCGAGGCGCTGGAACTGGACTATGAGGCCGGCGCCTCCGGACTGCGTTTCGAGATCCGCTGCGGCACGCGCCTCGTCGCCAGCGGACGCTACAGCCTGGCCAAACCATGAGCAGCCCGCCGCAGGACTCGACCGCCGGCAGCACACCCGCCTGGCTGCAACACAAGGAGCGCGGCAGCCAGCTGCTGCTGCGCCTCATGACCTGGCTCTCGCTGACCCTGGGCCGGCGCCTCACACGGCCCATCGTCTACGGCATCGCGCTCTACTTCCTGCTGGCCGCACCGGCAGCGCGGCGCGCCTCGCGCGACTACCTGGGCCGCGCGCTGGGCCGCCCTGCACGCTGGACCGATCTGTACCGCCACATCCTGGCCTTCGCCAGCACCATCCACGACCGCGTCTACCTGCTCAACGACCGGCACGAACTCTTCGACCTGCGCATCCACGGCCAGGACATCTTCCAGGGCCCGGA
>JAIERT010000199.1 GCA_019746735.1 Burkholderiaceae bacterium
CCTTCTTGTCCTCGTCATTGATATCTCCTGAACACATCATGTTATTGAATGTGTCCGGGAAACCGGGGGAAGCCCAAGGCGCATCGAAATACGCCTTTACGTGGGTACAAACACTGAGCGATCTTTAAACAGCCTTCCCCAACCTCTCCACCCCCTCGCGGATCTTGTCCTCACCCACCGTCGCAAAGCTCAGGCGCAGGGATGAGACATCGGGGTTGGTCGCAAAGAAAGGCGCGCCCGGCACAAAGGCCACGCCCTGCTCAATCGAACGCTTGGCCAGCTCGTTGCCATCCTTGATCTTGCCGCCCGCGCCCGTGAGCCGGGCCCAGAAGAACAGGCCGCCGCCGGGCTGGGTGAATTCGATGGCGTCGCCCAGTTCCTTCTTCAGGCATTCGCCCATGGTACGGGCGCGGCCGGCGTAGACCTCGCGCACGCGCGCCAGGGTGGCGGGCATGCGGCCGGCCTTGAGGTATTGCGCGGCCGTGGCCTGGGCGAAGGTACTGGTGTGGGCGTCGCTGAACTGCTTGCACATCGTCGCTTTCGCCAGCAGCTCGGGCGGGGCAATCATCCAGCCCACGCGCAGGCCGGGGCTCAGCACCTTGCTGAGGGAACCGCAATGCACCAGCCAGTCGCGGCTGCCGGGCACCTGGGCGGTCAACGCCATGAGGCTGGCCGGCGGGGCTTCGCCGAAGTAGAGGTCGCCATAGGGATCGTCCTCGATCACCACGGTCTGGGTCTTCACGGCCAGCTCCAGGATGCGCTTGCGGCGCTCCAGGCTCAGGGTGGCACCGCTGGGGTTGCCGAAGGTGGGGATGAGGTAGACGAAACGCGGCTGGTGTTCGGCGATCAGCTGCTCCAGCTGGTCCACCTGCACGCCCTGCGCGTCGATGGGCGCGCCGATCACGTTGGCGCCGTAGAGGCGAAAGCACTGGATGGTGGCGAGGAAGGTGGGCGCCTCGACAATGACCTTGGCGCCGGGATCGATGAGGGTCTTGCCGATCAGGTCCAGGGCCTGCTGGCTGCCGGTGGTGACGATGAGCCCGTCCGCGGCGACCTGCACGCCCTTGCCGCCCATGAAGGCGGCCAGCTGTTCACGCAGGGGGTTGTAGCCTTCGGTCGCGCCGTACTGCAGGGCGGCACCGGGTTCTTCGCTCAGGGCCTTCTGCGAGGCTTCACGGATGCCGTCCACGTCGAACATGGCGCTGTCGGGGAAGCCGCCGGCAAAGGAGATGATGCCGGGCTTGCCCAGCAGCTTGAAGAGTTCGCGGATGGCGGAGGTTTCGACGTTGTTGAGGCGTTCGGCGAATTGCATGGGCAGGCGGATCGGTGAGGGAGGAAAACGCCATTCTCCACCATGCCCGCGGGCCCCGCCCCGCCCTCGCCTTACTTCGGCGCTGGCAGCAGCTTGCCCTCATTGGCCGCGGGCACGGCCACGCCCAGCCACTGCGAGACGGTGGGCGCAATGTCCACCACCTCCACGCGCGCGTCCACTTTGCCCGGCTTCACCCAGCGCGGACCCCAGGCCAGGATGGGGACGTGGGTGTCATAGGGATAGGGCGAGCCATGGGTGGCGATGCTGGCGCTGGAGAGGAACATCCAGTAAGGCTTGACGGTGTATTGCACGTCGCCCGAGATCTCCTCGTGCCAGCTGCGGCGCATGGCGCTGAAGAAGGGCCCGTCGCTGCGGTTGCCGGTGACGAAGTCGGCACGGGTGTAGGCGGCGGCGATGCCCGGCTCCTCGAGCAGCAGGGCGCGCGCCGCCTCGGCCAGTTCGTTGGGGTCCACGCGGGTCTGGGCCACGAGCTGCTTGTTGAACAGCAGGGCCGTGCCCGAGAAGCTCACCCACTTGCCGGCGCCGAATTCCTCTTCGAGCCCGTTGTTGATGCGCGTGAGCAGCTGCGCGCCCGTGATGCGGCCCGAGCGCAGGCCCTGCTGGGCCGTGAACTCGGGCGCGGGCATGAAGCCGTGGTCGGAGGTGAGCAGGGCCACATAGCTGTCCTTGCCCAGGGTGCTGTCCAGGTGGGCAAAGAAGTCCTGCAGCATGCGGTCGAGCTGCAGCAGGTGGTCGTGCGAGAAGCGCGATTCGGCGCTGAAACGGTGGTTGATGTAGTCGTGGCCCGAGAGGCTGATGGCCAGGATGTCGGGCACCTCGTCCGCGCCCAGTTTCTCGCCGGCGATGGCGGCACGCGCGAAGTCCAGCGTGAGCTGGTCGGCAAAGGGGCTGCGCAGCAGCTGGTTGTAATAGGCCGGGCCCGGGGCCTCGTCGTCGGGGGCGCCCATCATCATGGGCAGCTCGGCGGCCTTGACGCCGTACCAGGGCTGGCGGTCGGGCAGCGACCTGGCGTAGGCCTCTTCGGGCAGCAGGGCCGTCCACTGCTGCTTGAACCAGCGGTCGGCGGGCTTGCCCTGGTTGAAGGCCTCGACCCAGGCCGGGTGCTGGTCCATGTACCAGGTGCTGCTGGCGAAGAAGCCGGTCTGCGTCATGTACGTATAGGCCGTGCCCTTGTGGCCGGCCGGCAGGATGGCGCCGCGGTCCTTGCCCGAGATGCCGATGACCTTGGCACGCGGGTCGATGCCGCGCAGCACGTCGCCCACGGTCTCCACCTTGAGGTTCTTCGGGCTGGTGCCGTCCAGCGGCTGGGTCTTGTGGCCGATGTAGACCGCGCCCGGATCGCCCGTGCAGTACACGGGCTGGCCGCTCATGGCGTCGCGCCACTCGTTGGCGATGATGCCGGTGCGGTGCGGGTAGGCACCGGTGAGCACGGCGGCGTGGCCGGCGGCGGTGACGGTGTAGGCGTGGCCGTAATGGGCATCGGCGTACCAGGCGCCCTGCTGCAGGAAGCGGTTGAAGCCGTCGGGCGCGAGCTGTTCGCGATAGGCCACCACCTGGCGCTGCGGCAGGCCGTCGACGACGAGCAGCACGAGCAGTTTGGGCCGGCCGGTCCAGCTGGGAGAGACGGGGCCGGCCGGGCTGGCCACGGGGGTGGCGGGCTGGGCCGCCGGGGGGGCCTCGACCGGTGGCGCCTCGGCGGGCATCAGGGCCTGGCAACCGGCCAGCAGCAGGGCCAGGCCCAGGGACAGGAGGCGCTGGACGAGACGGGCTGGGATGTGCACGAGAGTCAGCAAAGTGAGACAGCGAAGGCCAAGATCATCCCATGAAACGGCATCCCTCACGCCTGATGGTGGAGAATGCGTAAGCAGAAATTACCGCCCTTGCTGCCC
>JAIERT010000332.1 GCA_019746735.1 Burkholderiaceae bacterium
TGTGCATCACCCGCGAGCGGGTGATCGCCCTGTGCAACCCCGCGTTCGCGACCCTGTTCGGCTACGACGCCGAGGAGTTGCACGGACAGTCGATCGTCATGCTCTACCCCTCGGCCCAGGAGTACAGCCGCATCGGCGCGCGCGGCTATCCGCAGATGACGCGCGGACGCACCTACCGTGATGAGCGCCTCATGCGCCGCTGCGATGGCAGCCTGATCTGGTGCCGGGTCACCGGCCGTGCCGGCGATGGTGACGCCCCTGAACGGCAGGCCGTCTGGATCTTCGAGCCCCTGCATCACCCGGCCGACGCCACCCACACCCTGAGCCCGCGCGAACGCGAGGTCGTGGCCCATCTGGCCCAGGGACTGTCCAGCAAGGAAATCGCGCGTGAGCTCGGGATCAGCCCGCGCACGGTGGAAATGCACCGCGCCCGCCTGCTGCGCAAGCTGGACGTGCGGACCACGGCCCAGCTGCTCGCGCGGCTGGCCTGATGAAAAAAGGCCAGCGGGTTTGCGCCCGCTGGCCTTGGACGGAGAGCCTCAGCGGCTCACTTGCACTTGAAGATCTCGTAGCTGCGCTTGCCGTACTCCATGGAGGCACCCTTGACCACGGTGTCGCCGCCCTTGTCCACGGCCTCGTTGCGGGCCATCTGCAGCAGGTTGTCCTCCACCGCCTCGGCGCTGCGGGTGATCGGCCCCAGCGAAGACAGTACGCTCAGCGTGGTGCGGCCCAGCGACCTGCACTTGCTGACCTGGGTGGCGTCGGCGAGCACGACCTGGTCTGCGCCGAGGCGCTCACCGATCATCGTGCTGGAACAGCCGCCGAGCAGCAGGGCAGACAGGGCCAGGGGCATGAGTAGTTTTTTCGTCGACATGACAAGACTCCTGAAGAACCAGACAGAGTGATGGAGGGGCAAGTCTAACGGGAGTTCCCGTTACAAAATGCAAGCAGCAGATTAGCTGCCCGTGAGCTGGCGATAGGCTTGGCGCGTCTCGGTCGAAACGGCATCGATCAGCTGCTGATGGCTGGTCTGGTGGCGTGCCAGCATGCGCGCCGAGGCCACGGCCCTGGAGCGGCAGAACCAGTGGCAGCTGTGCTGCATGAGCAGCAGCTCGGCCGTCATGGTGTAGGCCTTGTCGCGCTGCGAGAGCTGGTGCCGGTTCTCGGCGGCCGCGGCAATGCCTTCGGCGTGGATGGCCACCAGATGGCGCATGTCGAAGGCCTGCCGCGGGAAGATCTTGTCGCCGTAAGGCAGGGCAAAGCCCAGGGTGCTGACCTGGGTCTGTCCGTTCCAGACCTTGGAGAAGTCCTCGCTGAAACGGCGGAACTGGCTGGCCAGCTCCTGCTCGGCCGTGGCCAGCAGGCTCCAGATCTGCGAACGGCGCTCCTCGTCGCTCTCGCCAAGTGCCCGCAGATAGCCATCGCTCACGTTCTCCATGAGCTTCTCGATCTGGTACTGGCTCAGGTAGCCTCCCAGCAGATAGATGCGGCGGCGCTGGTCCCGCGCCTTGAGCACCTGGAAACCCACGACGAGCGCGAGCGGCAGGAAAAAAAAGATATCCATCAGGTCGTCACTTCTGCGCGCAAAGGCGCCAGTTTAGACGGCCCGCGGTCTCTCAATCCGGCACGCCGTAACCCCCACCCCCGGGTGTGTGGATTTCAAAGACATCGCCGGGCGCCATGGCCGTCTGGCCGATGTGGCCGAGTTCCTCGACCCGGCCATCAGCCCGAACCACGCGGTTGATGCCCGGCAGGCCAGCCTGCCCGCCGGCCACGCCAAAGGCCCCGCTCTTGCGGCCGTTGGAGAGGATGCCGGCCGTCATGTCCTCGAGGAACATCACGCGTCGCACGCCGCCGTCACCACCGCGCCAGCGCCCTGCGCCGCCCGAGCCCTGGCGCATCTCGTAGCCCAGCAGACGCACGGGGAAGCGGAACTCCAGCACCTCGGGGTCGGTGAGGCGTGAGTTGGTCATATGGGTCTGAACGACCGACGTGCCATCGAAGCCCCCGACCACGCGGCCAGCGCGGTCGATCTCAGCACCGGCACCGCTGCCACCCGAGATGGTCTCGTAGTACTGGTAGGTCGCATTGCCGAAAGTGAAGTTGTTCATCGTGCACTGGCTGGCCGCCATCACGCCCAGGGCACCGTAGAGCGCATTGGTTATGCAGCTCGAGGTCTCGACGTTGCCCGCCACGACGGACGCCGGCGGATTCGGGTTGAGCATGGAGCCGGGCGGGATGATGACCCGGAGCGGCTTGAGGCAGCCCGCATTGAGCGGGATGTCGTCGTCCACCAGGGTGCGGAAGACGTAGAGCACGGCCGCCATGCACACGGCCGTCGGCGCGTTGAAGTTGTTGACCTGCTGCGGACTGGTGCCCGTGAAGTCGATCTCGGCGCTGCGGGCCTTCGCGTCCACGCGGATGCTCACGTGGATCTGGGCGCCGTTGTCCAGCGGCAAGGTGAATTGCCCGTCCTTCAGGCGCGTGATCACACGACGCACCGACTCCTCGGCGTTGTCCTGTACATGGCGCATATAGGCCAGTACCACGTCCAGACCGAACTGGGCCACCATCTTGCGCAGCTCCTGCACGCCCTTCTCATTGGCCGCGATCTGGGCCTTGAGGTCGGCCAGGTTCTGCTGCGGGTTGCGGCTCGGGTATTTGGCCCCCACGCTCGGCACTGACGTGTCCTCGCTGCCCCCCGAGGGGGCCCTGCCGTCTTGGGGCTGCCCGGCGACGGCAGCGCCGCTTAGCAGGGCCAGGATCTCGGCCTCGCGCAGGACGCCGCGGTCCACCAGCTTGAAGTTCTGGATCTGCACGCCCTCTTCCTCGATGCGGGTCGAGAAAGGCGGCATGGATCCCGGTGTGGTGCCGCCGATATCGGCCTGGTGACCGCGCGAGCCGACGTAGAAGGTCGGCTCCGTCCTGCCCTCCAGATAGACCGGTGTGATCACTGTCACGTCCGGCAGATGGGTGCCGCCGTGGTAGGGGTCGTTGAGCACGTAGACATCGCCCGGCTGCATCCTGCCCACGTTCTCACGGATCACGGTCTTGATGCTCTCGCCCATGGAGCCCAGGTGCACGGGCATGTGCGGCGCATTGGCGATCAGATTGCCTTCGGTATCGAACAGCGCGCAGGAGAAGTCCAGTCGCTCCTTGATGTTCACCGAGTAGGCCGTGTTCTGCAGCTGCAGGCCCATCTGCTCGGCGATGTTCATGAAGAGGTT
>JAIERT010000411.1 GCA_019746735.1 Burkholderiaceae bacterium
CGGCGACAAGGTCATGCCCGACCCCATCCTGATCGGCCGCAACGCCGAGAAGATGGAGGCCCTGGCCAAGACGCACCACATCGCGCGCTGGGGCACGGACCTGGACCAGGCGCTGGCGAACAAGGACGACACCGTTTTCTTCGACGCCGGCACCACGCAGATGCGCCCGCAGCTGCTGGCCAAGGCCATCCGCGCCGGCAAGCACGTCTACTGCGAAAAGCCCATTGCCACCAACCTCAACGAGGCGGTGGAGATCGCACGTCTGGCCGAGAAGTCAGGCCTCAAGCACGGCGCCGTGCAGGACAAGCTCTTCCTGCCGGGCCTGCGCAAGCTGGACATGCTGCGCCGTGCCGGCTTCTTCGGCCGCATGCTGAGCCTGCGTCTGGAGTTCGGCTACTGGGTGTTCGAAGGGGATCTGCAACCCATCCAGCGCCCGAGCTGGAACTACCGCGCCGAAGACGGCGGCGGCATGATCCTGGACATGATGTGCCACTGGCGCTATGTGCTGGACAACCTCTTCGGTAAGGTCAAGTCCATCTCCTGCCTGGGCGCCACCCACATCCCGCAGCGCTGGGACGAGGCCGGCAAGCCCTACCAGGCCACCGCCGACGATGCCGCCTACGCCATCGCCGAGCTCGTGGGCCACAACGGCGAGCCGGTGATCGCCCAGCTCAACATGTCCTGGGCCACGCGCGTCAACCGCGAGGACCTGGTCACCTTCCACGTCGACGGCACGCACGGCTCGGCCGTGGCCACGCTCACCGACTGCAAGGCCCAGAGCCGCGTCAACACGCCGCGCCCGGTGTGGAACCCCGACGTGAAGCAGACCATGAAGTTCACCGAGCAGTGGCAGGCCGTGCCCGACACGCAGACCTACGACAACGGCTTCAAGATCCAGTGGGAGCACTTCATCCGCCACGTGGTGGAAAACGAGCCCTACAAGTGGACGCTGCCCGAAGGCGCCAAGGGCGTGCAGCTGGTGGAAGCCGCGCTGCAGAGCTGGAAGGAACGCCGCTTCGTCGACGTGCCTGAGCTAAAGATTTGACCCCCCGAAGCGCCTGCGGCGCCTCCCCCCTAGGGGGCGCCACCAGCGGCCCGGCGAAGCCGGTTCCGCGGTGGCCCTGGTCTGACCGCGGCGCATAGAGACCCATCATGACTCTGACACTCGCTCTTCCCAAGGCCACCGGCGCACTGGAAAACTACCGTCTGAACGGCAGCACCCCCGTACAGCCCGCCGGCAAACCGGCCTTCAACCGTATCGCCTACTCGGCCGCCCACGTCGTGGCCGACCCGCGCGCGGCCATCGATCCCTGGCTGCAATGCGCCGTGGACTGGGATGCGACCATTGCCTACCGGCGTCGCCTATGGTCCTTAGGGCTGGGCGTGGCCGAGGCCATGGACACGGCCCAGCGCGGCATGGGCCTGGACTGGCCCACCTCGCTCGAGCTGATCCGCCGCTCCCTCGACGCGGCCAAGGACATGCCCGGCGCCCTCGTCGCCTCGGGCTGCGGCACCGACCACCTCGTGCTCGAGGACGTGAAGAGCATCGACGACGTGATCCGCGGCTACGAACAGCAGATGGAAGCCATCGAGAAGCTTGGCGGCAAGCTCATCGTCATGGCCAGCCGTGCGCTGGCGCGCGTGGCCCAGGGCCCGGCCGACTACGAGGAGGTCTACGACCGCATCCTCACGCAGGCCCGGCAGCCCGTGGTGCTGCACTGGCTGGGTGACATGTTCGACCCGGCACTGGCCGGCTACTGGGGCACACGCGACTTGGACCGCGCCATGGACACGGCGCTGGCCATCATCACGGCCCACGCCGACAAGGTCGACGGCATCAAGATCTCCCTGCTCGACAAGGACAAGGAAATCGCCATGCGCCGCCGCCTGCCCGCGCGTGGTGGCGCCGACGGCCAGGGGGTGCGCATGTACACGGGTGACGACTTCAACTACGCCGAGCTCATCGCCGGTGACGGCGCCGGCACCGTCAAGACCCACGGCCAGAGTGACGCCTTGCTGGGCATCTTCGACGCCATCGCCCCCGCCGCCAGCGCGGCCCTGGGTGAACTCGCCCAGGGCAACACCCAGCGCTTCCACGACATCCTGGGCCCCACCGTGCCGCTGTCGCGCCACATCTTCGCGGCGCCCACGCGCTTCTACAAGACGGGGGTGGTCTTCATGGCCTGGCTCAACGGCCACCAGAGCCACTTCACCATGGTGGGCGGCCAGCAGAGCACCCGTTCGCTGGTGCACTTCGCCGAGCTCTTCCGCCTGGCCGACAGCGCGAACCTGCTGGAGCAGCCCGAGCTGGCCGTGCGCCGCATGAAGACCCTGTTGGCCCTGCACGGCGTGGAATGAAAATGAAGCCCCCAAGCTCGCTAACGCTCGCGGCCCCCCGAGGGGGCGCTCAGTGGCTACGGGCGGCCGGGCGCCACTGATATGCGCGATTTCTCCCAAGACCACCGCTGGCTTTCGATCAATACCGCCACCGTGCGCAAGCAGCACGGGGCGGAAGTTCCCCTGTCACGCATCATCGACCAGTGCGCGGAGCGCGGCATCCGCGCCATCAGTCCCTGGCGCGACCAGGTGGCCGCTGTCGGCCTGGACAAGATTGCAGGACAGCTCAAGACCCATGGCATAGAGCTCTCGGGCTACTGCCGCGGCGGCTTCTTTCCGGCACCCGATGCGGCCGGCCTGCGCGCCGCACTCGACGACAACCGCCGCGCCATCGACGAAGCCAAGACACTCAACGCGCCCTGTCTGGTGCTCGTGGTCGGCGCCCTGCCCGGCGCACTCGCCGGCAAGGCCGCCTACAAGGACATCGGCCGTGCGCGTGCCGAGGTGCGCGACGGCATCGCCGCCTCTCTCGAGTACGCGCGCGAAGTGGGCATGCCCCTGGCCATCGAACCGCTGCACCCCATGCAGGCGGCCGACCGCGCCTGCGTCAACACGCTGGAGCAGGCACTGGACCTCTGCGACGAGCTCGACCCGCAGCAAAGCGGCATGCTGGGCGTCGCACTCGACGCCTACCACTGCTGGTGGGATCCGAAGCTCGAACAGCAGATTGCACGCGCGGGAAAGCAGCGGCTGCTGGCTTACCACGTCTGCGACTGGCTCACGCCCACGCGTGACCTGCTGAGCGACCGCGGCATGATGGGCGACGGCGTGATCGAGCTGCGCAAGCTGCGCGGCTGGGTCGAGCAGGCCGGCTACGCGGGCTACAGCGAGGTGGAGATCT
>JAIERT010000225.1 GCA_019746735.1 Burkholderiaceae bacterium
CTAATTGCCCTTGCATGGCCGGTTTCAATCAAGAGTTGCTGTTCAACTGACAGAGGTGTACGACTGCATTCAGCCTAATGCGGTCGCCGGGTACATTCGGAGGGGGGGGCTGTTTCGGCTCAGACGATCCACATGCTCGATGAGGCTCACCGCAGTCTTTCCTTCGCCCTGAAATCCCAAGGTGCCACCGGCTTTATATCCGCCCATAGCCCCCTGCGAGACTCTCTTGCGTCTGACTCTGCACGATCGTACCTCTGCCGATCTGAATCTGAGAGCTCCTGCTCATACTGGCGGTAGAACCAGGCAAGCCCGCGCCTGATCTGCTCAACGTTCATGTCTTGGCCATCTACCAGCACCTTCCCAACGTAGCGCCCGTAACGATCCTGCTTGTTCGTCTCAATAATGACGGCTCGTTTGGCCACGAGCTCCGCCAGTGACTCACGGGATCGCTGTCCAAATGCCTGGGATTTCTCCGGAGCATCAATACCGGCCAGCCGTATCTTGTGCTGGACGTTGCTTCCGTCCAGAACCGTGATCGTGTCGCCGTCCGCAACGCTGACGACTCTCCCGCTGATCAGGTCGGCTTGGCAGGGCAAGCCTAATAGGGCAATTGTGAGGAGCAGGACTGCTCGCGTGCTCATATCGCTCTGTCCAACTGGATGGCTCTAGGCTTCAGCCAGTCGGGCTGCAGCTCCTCGCTTGCCAAGCTTGCGTACCTCCGCAATCCCCTGCAGCTGGCTGGCCCGCGGCTTGGACTGTCCCTTTTCCCAGTGGTAGATGGTCTGCAGTGATACCCCCAACAGCTTGCCCATGTCCGCAGCGGATAAGCCTAGCTTCTTGCGAAGACTGGCAAACCCGTCCGCCCGGAAGCGGAGTTGCGGGCCCTCTTCCTCCTGCTCGACCGCCTTAGCTACAGGTTTGTTTTTGCGCAGCTTGGTAATCAAACGGTCCTGCTCAGCGATGCGGCGCTTTAGAGCCGCAATGTCGCTTCGATACTGGGTCGAGGCCTTCTTCAGGGTCTGAGTTTCGGCTCGGATCTCTTTGCGAGCAATGCGTGAGATTTCCGCTTTCAGGAAGCTGGCGATATTGGCCATAGAGGTCTTGTTGTTAGTCGGTACCTGTTCATCTTACATAGATCAGCTGGAATCAGCCTGTTCAGATGTGTAAACGTCAGTAGAAATCCGCACCACGAGCGCCAGCAACTCCTTCTGCCCCTCTTCGGTACTGAGGAGCTCGATCAGCCGACGCTTACGGGCTCCTGGCCTTGGTGTACGAAGCCAGTCGTTCAGCCACCGTCTGGTTTCCCGTCGTCCGTTGACAGTCTGGTACCAGCAGAGATCAAGTGCCAGGGCGTAGAGCCTGATCGCTCCCATGGCTCTTCCCTGGTACATAGCGGGTAGCGCTTCACGCCGATGAATACTGCGCCAGACCACATGCCGGCTGATCCCCAGTAAGTGGGCCATCCCGGTCGTCGACACTTCAAAGACGGGCGCTAGTCTCTGGATGACGTCGGCTGGGAAGACGATCGGATCAACCAGCTCATCCGGTACAACCATTGGCACTTGTGACTTCGCCATACGCTACCTCCTTCTAAATCTCGACAGTCAGATCCGGCTGGAACAACCCATTGAGGTGCTCTCCCGAGGGCGTCTGGTAACCCCTCGGATTGCAGACCACCCGAGTCTTGCCGTAGCTGTAGTCCATGCTCTCGTGGACATGTCCATGGACCCAAAGCGCTGATCGACCGACCAGATGATTCAGGTTGGATGCGTACGCCGGGCTGAGCTTGTCCCCCTGAAAGTGCTCCGGGATGGACATCCCCAGCGGGGCATGGTGCGTCACCACCACCGTCTTCTCTGGCTCACCCAGGGCCAGCTGCTGATCCAGCCAAGCAGCACTCTGGACATGTCTGCGCAGGGTGAGCTGCGGGATCAACTTCACAACCCTGAACTCCCGCCAGTCCTGGTTTTCTCCTGGCTTGCGGTCCAACTTGATCAACCTGAAGTCAGTCATAAGCGTCAGCGCCTCGCGCATGCTCTCCCTGCGCTTCTCCCCCCCGTAGAGGCAGTAATCCGTCCACAAGGTGCACCCCAGAAACCTGACTCCGCCGATCTCGACCGCGTCGTTCTCCAGGAAGTGGATGCCCAGCTGAGCGGACTTCTCCCGCATCTTGCGCAGGTTTCGCTTCCAGTAGCGGCCGTAGAACTCATGGTTCCCGGCTACGAGGACGATCTCCTTGTCCGGAAAGGCTTGGCGAGCCCAGATGGGTGCCTGGACACCCTCGTGGATGTCCCCGGCCAGCACGACCACGTCCGCGTCCATATCGATCCGCCGCCCATCTACCAGTGGCGACATGACGGACGCCTCGTTGTGCAGATCGCTCAATACCAAGAGCTTCATGACTTCGTATCCTCCTCGTCATGGAGGCGCACGGGGGACAGGCCTGCGCGCCACTCACTCGTACACACCTCCCGGCGCTGCCGACGGTGTTCAGAACACAGGCAGTCCAGCCAGAAGGCCTGCTGCTCGATCTCTCCCGGCTGGCCACAGACCTCGCAGGTGGATTCGCTCAAGTCTTCAGCCTCTGCGATCAACCTAAAGACTCTTGCGCTCACGTCATCCTTCTCGCCGTCGCGCCGCATCTCCCAATCGAGTCTCAGGCCACCGTATTTCTGCCGGATATCCATCCACTGGAAATCGTGTTTGTCAGGTCCGAGAGCTCGATCAATGTCTGCACAAAGACGCTCGAACAGCGGCAGCCAGCCGGCGCTGATGAGCAGCCGTCGATCCAGGAACTGGTAAGGGTAGCGTTGATAGATCTTCATGGCTACTCCTTCAGGTTTTCCCAGAAGTCGCGGGGCAAGCCTGAGGGCTGGCGCCGCTGGGCCTTGTGCTCAGGGCACAGGACCATCACGTACCCGAGCTCGGTGTCGGCCACGCCAGGCTGCCCGCAGACCAGGCACATGCGCTGGGTGGCTACCTCGGCGGCCATGGTCAACTTGAGAACGGCCTGATCAATCTCCTGGAACGTCTTGTCCCGCTCGGTTCTGATCCGGCGCTCAGCCGGAATGTGTTGACTCCAGACGCCATTGGGCGTATGGATGTCCAGACGCACGCCCGACTTGCGGCCCTGGAAGCGGTAGTAGAAGCGGGCTGAGCCGTACTTTTCCTTGATCTGGCTCCAGTGGAAGCCGAACTTGTCTGCGCCCAGGAGGTTGTCGATGTCGGTGCAGAGCTGGGCAAAGACGGGCAT
>JAIERT010000322.1 GCA_019746735.1 Burkholderiaceae bacterium
ACCTGCACCACCTGGACCGCTGCGGCGAGATGCTGGGCCCCATGCTGAGCACGGTGCACAACCTGCACTACTACCTCAACCTCATGAAGGAAATGCGCGCCGCGCTGGACGCGGGCGCCCTGGCGGCCTTCGTGCAGCGGTTCCACGCCGACCGCGCACGCGGCGTGTAATACAGCCCCCCTGAGGCGCTACGCGCCTTCCCCCAAAGGGGGACAACGCCAGTGGCCCGGCAAAGCCGGCTCCACGGCGTTCCGCGCATGAAACCCCGCAGTACGTTTGTAAGAATTTCGCCCCCGCCTCGACTGAAGTTGCAGGTGGGGCCGATGGTCGGCTCTGTAGCTCAACGGAGACCTGTCCATGAAATCCCTGCGCCATGTCCTGGCCATGCTGGCCCTGCTGCTGAGTGTCGGCAGCGTCCACGCGCTCAACATCCAGCCCTACAGCCCCGCGGCCCTGCAGGCCGCACAGCAGGCTGGCCAGCCCGTGGCCCTGCACTTCCACGCCGACTGGTGCTCGGTCTGCCGCGCGCAGGAGAAGGTCCTGCAGTCCCTCAAGGGCGACGCCAGCCTGCCGCTGACCCTGCTGGTGGTGAACTACGACCAGGAGCGCGAACTCAAGCGCCAACTCAAGGTGCGCGCGCAGTCCACGCTCATCGTCTACCGCGGCAGCCAGGAAACGCGCCGTTCCGGCGGTGAGACCGAGGCCACCGCGCTGCGCGATGCGCTGAAGTCAGCCCTCTGAACTGGCGCCGCCGTGGCCGACCTCACGCTCTCCCATCTCGGCCTCAGCATGGTGGCCGGCAGCCTGACCACGCTTTCGCCCTGCGTGTTTCCGCTGCTGCCCCTGGTGCTGGGCGGCGCCGTGCAGTCCAACCCGCTGGCGCCGCTGGCCATGGGCGCGGGCATGACGGCCTCGTTCGCGGGCATCGGCCTGCTGCTGGGCGCGCTGGGGCCCGCGCTGGGGGTGGACGCCGACAGTGTGCGCACCGTGGGCGCGGCCCTGCTGATCGCCTTCGGTCTGGTGATGCTGGTGCCCGTGCTGAACGAGCGCTTCACACAGGCGGTGACGCCGATCGCCAGCAGCGCACAGGCCGCGAGCAGCCGGCTCAACGCTGGCTCGCTGCTGGGCGCACTGGCGCTCGGCGGGCTGCTGGGTCTGGTGTGGAGCCCGTGCTCGGGCCCGCTGCTGGCCTCAGCCCTGACGCTGGTGGCCAGCGAGGGCGGGGCCGGGCGCGGCGCCTTCATCCTGGGCCTGTTCGGCCTGGGTGCGGCTGTGCCGCTGATGGCTGCAGCCTATGCCTCGCGCAGCGGCTTCGTGCGCGCGCGCGGCTGGGTGCTGACGCATGCGGAGACGCTGAAGAAGGTCTTCGGCGGGCTCATCGTGGCCGCCGGCGTGGCCATCCTCACCGGGGCCGACAAGTGGCTGGAAGCGCAAGTGCTCAATGTGCTGCCCGAATCCTGGGTGCGGCTGACGACTCTGTTTTAATGGCCCGATGCCCGACAGCGACGCCCTGGCCACCCTGCGCCCCGACCTGCTGCGCTTTGCGCGCCTGCAGCTGCGCGACGCCGCCGCGGCCGAGGACGTGGTGCAGGAAGCCCTGCTGGCCGCGCTGCAGAACGCGCAGCAGTTTGCGGGGCGCGCAGCCATGAAGACCTGGGTGTTCGGCATCCTCAAGCACAAGATCGTGGACCTGATCCGCCAGCAGAGCCGTAGCACCAATGTCTCGGCCCTCTCGGCCGAGGAGGAGAGCATGGACCAGACCTTCGAGACCCTGTTTCGCGAGAGCGGGCACTGGACCCCGACGGCGCGCCCGCAGAGCTGGGGCGACCCCGAGGCCTGCCTGCGCCAGCAGCATTTCTGGGACGTTTTCGATGCCTGCCTCAACCACCTGCCCGAGAACACCGCGCGCGTCTTCATGATGCGCGAGTTCCTCGATTTCGAAACCCCCGAGGTCTGCCAGACCCTGGGTATCACCGTGAGCAACTGCAACGTCATCCTGCACCGCGCACGCAATGCGCTGCGCCTGTGCCTGCAGCGCGGCTGGTTCGCGCCGGGAGAAGCACCATGCTGAGCTGCAAGGAAGTCAACGTCCTGCTGTCCGAAGCACAGGACCGCCCGCTGGCGCTGCGTGAGCGTCTTCCGCTGCGCCTGCACCTGGTGATGTGCCAGGGCTGCCGCAATTTCGAGAAGCAGCTCGATCTCCTGCGCCAGGCCAGCCGCGGCTATTTCCGCCGCGACGACGACACACCGAGCTGAGCGCCTCGGCGCCAGGTGTAGTCAGGCTTCAGCCCAGCCGCTGGAGCTCGAACACCTCGGCGTAAGGCTGATCGGCCAGCACCTCCGCGGCCGACTGCTGGTTGAGGCGCAGCACGCGCGCATCGAAGCCCTGCCCGCGGGTGTTGAGGTTGCGCTGGTGCTGGGAAGCGTGAAAGCGCAGGAGCTCGGCCTTCCAGCGCGCCGCGTCTTCATCGAAGGGCGTGTACAGGTCCTTGTGCATGGCCAGGGTCTTGGCATCCTGGTTGAGCCAGGCCCACAGGGGGTAGTGCATCTGCCGCGCCACGGCGGCGATCAGTGCATAGGTGCGCTGGTGGGTAACGTTGCTGTCATTGCCGTGCGGGAGGAAGACGCAGTGGGGTTGCTGCTGGGCAAGCAGGCGCTGCACGGCGGCGTGGTTGGCCACATCGAGGCGCGGGTTGCCGCCTTCGTCCTTGGGCAGGCGCAGAAACTCGCACTGCGCCGCCGGCAGGCCGAAGAAGGCGCAGCTCGCCGCCTGCTCGCGCTCACGCAGCGCGGCCTTGGCCTCCTCGGTCTGCGCCCCGGCATAACCGGTCTCCACACCGCTGGCGCCCGTGGTGCACACCGCGAGGTGCAGGCGCATGCCCTGCGCCTGCAGGCGGCGCAGGGTGATGGCGATGGCGTCGAAGTCGTCCGGGTGGGGCGCAAGCACCAGCCCCGACAGGCCAGGGGGCAGCGCCAGTGTGTCCAGGGACACCGGGCCCGGCCCGGAGGCCCGGGTCTGCGCATGTACGGCCCCGAGGGCGGCGTCGAGCGCGCGCAGGCCTGCGCTCATCGCCTGCTCACTTGAACAGGCTGTCGCGCGCCACCCAGACGAAGGCCGCGAGCAGGGCCACGGCGACGAGCACCAGGTACAGCCCCCAGGGTTTCTTCTTTTCGGCGTAGGGGTCGGTGAGCGCGCGCTCGGCATGGGCCGGCAGTTCGGCCAGCTGGGTCAGCGAGGTGCCGAAGGGGATGTTGATCTTGGCGCGCGCGTTGATGGCCCAGCCATTGGCGTCGA
>JAIERT010000233.1 GCA_019746735.1 Burkholderiaceae bacterium
CATGCTCAGCCGCAGCCTGGGCGCAGGCACGGTGCTGCTCGGTCTGTTGCTGGCCTTCCTGCTGCCGCTGATGGCGTACGCGCTGCGCCCGGCCGGCCCGCCGGTGCGCAAGCCGGTGCTGCTGGCGCGCCTGATCCTGCGCGTGGGCCGTGATGTGGTGCGCTCGGGGGTGGAGGTGGCGTGTGGCGTAGTGCACACCCGGCCACCGCGCGGCGCCTTCGTCGTCGTGCCGCTGGACTTGCGCAACGACCATGCCCTGGCCGCGCTGGCCATGATCACGGCCGTGATCCCGGGCACGGTCTGGTGTGAGATCGCGCCCGACCGCAGCCGCCTGCTGCTGCACGTCTTCGACCTGGACGACGAGGCCAGCTTCATCGCCCACTACAAGGCGGATTACGAACACCCGCTCAAGGAGATTCTGGAATGAGCCCCCTGCTGAGTCTGGCCATCACCGTCACCCTGCTGCTCTACGCCGTGGCCATGGGCATCGGCCTGGTGCGCCTGCTGCGCGGCCCCAGCGCCCAGGACCGCGTGCTGGCGCTGGACTTTCTCTACATCGTGGGCATGCTGGTCATGCTCGTGCTGGCCATCCGCTACGACAGCAGCATGTATTTCGAGGGCGCCTTCCTCATGGTGCTGTTCGGCTTCGTCGGCTCGCTGGCCATGGCCAAGTTCCTGCTGCGCGGCGAGGTGATCGAATGATGGCGCCCTTCAGCGAGATCGTGGTGGCCCTGCTGCTGCTGGCCAGCGGCGCCGTGGTGCTGGCCGCGGCCCTGGGCCTGTGGCGTCTGCCGGACTTCTTTGCGCGCATGCATGCCCCGGCGCTGGCCTCCACGCTGGCGGCCTGGATCGTGACGCTGGCTTCCATCGTCCATTTCTCGGTGCGCGCGGGCGAGCTCTCGCTGCATGTCTGGCTCATCATCATCATCCTGTCCATCACCGCGCCGGTCACCACCCTCGTGCTGGCGCGCGCAGCGCTGTTCCGCCGCCGCTTGGCCGGCGATGCGCTGCCACCGCCGCTGAGCCAGGGCAGCGCCCGCGAGACCCGCTGAAGCCGCGGCCGGCGCGGAAAATTGGGTTATCGTCAAAGCTCACCCAGTCGTTACCACCGTACCCGCACCATGCCGCATGACGTCAGCCTGATCGCCACCATCGCCGTGGGCTTCGGCCTCGCCATGGTGTTCGGCCTGATCGCGGTCCAGCTGCGCATGCCACCGCTGGTGGGCTATCTGCTGGCCGGCATCGTGTGCGGCCCCTACACGCCGGGCTTCGTCGCCGATGTGGGCCTGGCGAGCCAGCTGGCCGAGATCGGCGTCATGCTGCTGATGTTCGGCGTGGGCCTGCACTTCTCGCTCAAGGACCTGCTGGCCGTGCGCCGCATTGCCGTGCCCGGCGCCATCGTGCAGATTGCAGTGGCCACGGTGCTGGGCCTGGGCGTGTCCATGCTCTGGGGCTGGAGCCTGGGCGGCGCCCTGGTCTTCGGCCTGTGCCTCTCGGTCGCCAGCACCGTGGTGCTGCTGCGTGCGCTCGAAGCCAAGGGCCTGCTCAAGTCCATCAACGGCCAGATCGCCGTCGGCTGGCTGGTGGTGGAAGACCTGGTCATGGTGCTGGTGCTGGTGCTGCTGCCGGCGCTGGCGGGCCTGCTCGGTTCGGCCGCCCAGCCCGCGCCCGAGGTCGCCACCGCCAGCGACATCTGGGAAACCGTGGGCCTGACCCTGGCCAAGGTCACGGCCTTCATCGTGCTGATGCTCGTGGTGGGGCGCCGGCTCCTGCCCAAGGCCCTGTGGTGGGTGGCGCGCACGGGCTCGCAGGAGCTGTTCACGCTGAGCATCGTGGCCGTGGCCCTGGGCGTGGCCTTCGGTGCGGCCAAGCTCTTCGACGTGTCCTTCGCGCTCGGTGCCTTCTTCGCCGGCATGATGATGCGCGAATCCGAGTTCAGCCACCGCGCGGCCGACGAGTCCCTGCCGCTGCGTGACGCCTTCGCCGTGCTGTTCTTCGTCTCGGTCGGCATGCTCTTCGACCCCATGGTCATCGTGCAGCAGCCCGTCAAGCTGCTGGCCGTGGTGGCCATCATCCTGATCGGCAAGACCGTGGCCGCCGTGGCCCTGGTGCTGCTGTTCCGCTACCCGCTCAACACCGCGCTCACCGTGGGCGTGAGCCTGGCCCAGATCGGCGAGTTCTCCTTCATCCTGGCCGGCATGGGCGTGGCGCTCAATCTCATGCCCGTCGAAGGCCAGAGCCTGGTGCTGGCCGGTGCGCTGATCTCGATCGCGCTCAACGCCTCGCTGTTTGCCGCCATCGAGCCGGCGCGGCGCTGGATCCTGGCGCGCTCCGCCCTGGCGCGCAAGCTCGAGCAGCGCGACGATCCGCTGGCCGAGCTGCCCATGAGCACCGATCCCAAGCTGCTGAGCAAGCAGGTGGTGCTGGTGGGCTACGGCCGCGTGGGCCGGCGCATCGCCCATGTGCTGCGTGAACAGAACATTGCCTATGTGGTGGCCGAGCAGAACCGCGAGATCGTCGACGCGCTGCGCAAGAAGGGCGTGCCGGCGGTCAGCGGCGATGCGCAGACGCCCGAGGTGCTGATCCAGGCCCACGTCACGCGCGCGGCCATGCTGGTCATTGCCATCCCGGATGCGGTGGACGTGCGCAAGATGGTGGAGATCGCGCGCACGCTCAACCCCGAGATCCAGGTGGTGCTGCACACCCACAGCGAGGAAGAGGCCGAGCTGCTGCGCAAGGAAAGCCTGGGCGAGGTCTTCATCAGCGAGCACGAGCTCGCGCGCGGCATGTCCGCGCACATCGTGCAGCAGCTGGGCGGCCGGCCCTGAAAGCCGGCCGGCGGACCCGCGGCAACACCGTCCGCCGCGCTCGTTCCGCCTGGTGCTGAACGCCCGGGGCTGGCCGCGGCTGGGGCCTGCTCACACTGTTTTCTTGAGGTGCGTTGCGGAACAAAGAGGTCATGCGCAAGGCGCGAAACGCCGCCGGGGTAGGCCCCCGGCAAGGCTTCGCAACGCCGCGCATGGCCTCTTTGGCCGCAACCCGAAGGGAGCGGGGTGCAAACGGCGCCACTCGTCGTTGCACTCCTCACCCAGACCGCCAGTCTGGGCTTCGTCGCGCGCCTAGATTGGCACCGTTTGCACCTCGTTCGCACTCAAGAAAATAGTGTGAGCAGGCCCTGGCTCTGGGTAAGATGCCCGCACAACAACACCCGGAGCGCTCCCATGACCCCAGATCTGCCCCACTGGCGTTTCTTCCGTGCCGGCGGTTTTGACCAGGTCCGCCTGGACACCGCGGCC
>JAIERT010000385.1 GCA_019746735.1 Burkholderiaceae bacterium
TGAGGAACTCCTCGATCTGCCCGCTGCCCTTGCCCGATTCCTCGTTGAGCGGGATGCGGATCATCCCGTCGGGCGCCGTCATGGCGCGGCTCGTCAGCCCTGTGTACTCGCCCTGGATGTCGAAGTAGCGGATCTCGCGGAAGTTGAAGAGCTTCTCGTAGAACTGGCTCCAGAAGCTCATGCGCCCGCGGTAGACGTTGTGCGTGAGGTGGTCGATGATCTTCAGGCCATGGCCCACGGGCTGCCGGTCCACGCCGTCGAGGAACTCGAAGTCGATGTCGTAGATGCTCTTGCCGTCCTCGTAGCGGTCAATCAGGTACAGCGGCGCGCCGCCGATGCCCTTGATCGCCGGCAGGCGCAGCTCCATCGGGCCGGTGGGCACGTCCACCGGTTGGGCGCCGAGCTCCAGCGCGCGGGCGTAGGCCTTGTGCGAGTCGCGCACACGGAAAGCCATGGCGCAGGCGCAGGGCCCGTGCTCGGCCGCAAAGTAGCCGGCCAGGCTGCGCGGTTCGCGGTTGACGATGAAGTTGATGTGGCCCTGGCGGTAGAGCAGCACGTCCTTGCTGCGGTGCCGCGCCACGAGCGAGAAGCCCATCTTCTCGAACAGGGGCTCCAGGGTGTGGGGGGCGGGCGCGGCGAACTCGACGAACTCGAAGCCGCACAGGCCCATGGGGTTGTCAAACAGATCGGCCATGAGAAATCTCCAAAAATGATCAGATGCACACCCGGCGGGTGCGCGCACACGGTTCAGCGTGCGGCGGCCGGGGGCGCGCAGGGCCGCCCGCGCGTGCTGCGCGCCAGATGCTGGCCGATGATCAGAAACTGGACATTCATGGATGGGCTCAAGGTTAACCGATCAGAGCCCGGGACGCACCATGTCTTCGGCCTTGACCCAGCGGTCGAAGTCCGCGGCGCTCACCTGGCCCAGGGCCAGCGCGGCCTCGCGCAGCGTGCTGCCGTTCCTGTGCGCATGCTTGGCGATCGCGGCCGCCTGGTCGTAGCCGATGTGCGGCGCCAGCGCCGTGACCAGCATGAGCGAGCGGTCCAGCAGCTCCTGGATGCGCTCGGGCCGCGCCTCGATGCCGCGCACGCAATGCGCTTCGAAGCCGTCCATGCCCTGGGCCAGCAGGCGGATGCTCTGCTGCAGGTTGTGCGCGATCAGCGGCTTGTAGACATTGAGCTCGAAGTTGCCCGAAGCGCCACCCATCGTGACCGCCACGTCGTTGCCCATGACCTGGGCGCAGAGCATGGTCAGCGCCTCGCACTGCGTGGGGTTGACCTTGCCCGGCATGATGGAGCTGCCGGGCTCGTTCTCGGGGATCGCGATCTCGCCCAGGCCCGAGCGCGGGCCCGAGGCCAGCCAGCGCACGTCGTTGGCAATCTTCGTCAAGGCCACGGCCAGCACCTTGAGCGCGCCGTGTGCCGCCACCGCCCCGTCGTGTGCCGCCAGGGCCGCAAACTTGTTGGGCGCACTCTGGAAAGGCAGCTGTGTGGCGCGCGCCAGCTCGTTGGCCACGCGCACACCGAACTCGGCGTGGGTGTTGAGACCCGTGCCCACGGCCGTGCCGCCGATGGCCAGCGGGTAGAGCCCCGTGAGCGCCGAGCGGATGTGCGATTCGGCCTGCTCCAGCTGCACCACATAAGCCGAGAACTCGTCGCCCAGGGTCAGCGGCGTGGCGTCCTGCAGGTGGGTGCGGCCGATCTTCACGATGCCAACAAAGGCCGCGCTGCGTTCGGCCAGCGTGGCGCGCAGCTTGGACAGCGCCGGCAGCAGCCGGTCGTGGATGGCCAGTGTGGCGGCCACGTGCATGGCCGTGGGAAAGACATCGTTGGACGACTGGCCCAGGTTGACCTCGTCATTGGGGTGCACCAGGCGCGCGCTGCCGCGCGGGCCGCCCAGGAGCTCCGAGGCACGGTTGGCCAGCACCTCGTTCAAGTTCATATTGCTCTGCGTGCCCGAACCCGTCTGCCAGACCGAGAGAGGAAACTCCGCGCTGTGCTGCCCGGCCAGCACCTCGTCCGCCGCAGCCATGATGGCCTCGGCCTTGGCGCCGGGCAGCAGCCCCAGCGCCTGGTTCACCCGCGCGCAAGCCCGTTTGACCTGGGCCAGGGCCAGCACGATCTCGGGCGGCATGCGCTCGGTGGAAATCGCAAAGAATTGCAGCGAGCGCTGCGTCTGCGCCCCCCAGAGCCGATCGGCCGGCACTTCGATGGGGCCGAAGGTGTCGCGTTCGGTGCGGGTGGTGCCGGAAGGGGAAGAGGAGGGTGAGATGGGGGTGGACATGGCGCGCTCCAGTGCTGGGGCCCCTGGTCTTGCCCACGGCTGCCCCGGGGTTGCTGGCTGAGATTACACACCCGCCATGCCGTAACCGCCCAATAATGGAGGTGCATCCCTGCCCGCATCAGGGCCAGTCACAACAAGGAAAGGAAAAGCACCATGTCCCCGCACTACCACCAGTTCTGCGAACTCTTCGCCCAGCTCGGCCTGCCCAGCGACGTGAAGGACGTGAGCGCCTTCATCCAGAAGCACTCGCCCCTGGCCGACCACGTGCGCCTGGAAGACGCCCCCTTCTGGTCGCCGGCCCAGGCCGCGCTGCTGCGAGACGAGCTGCACCGCGATGCCGACTGGGCCGAGCTCGTGGACCAGCTCAACCTGGCGCTGCGCGGTCCCGGGCGCTGAATCCTCAACTTCTCTTTACCCAATCCACCCGGAGCTTCGAATGCCGATATCCATGTATCAGGCCAGCGTGCCGCGTTTCATCCACATGCTAGGCAACCTCAACGCCATCCTGGCCAGAGCCCAGGCGCACGCGCAGGCGAGAAAGATCGACGAGCTGGCGCTGACAGGCTTCCGTCTCTACCCC
The DNA here is from genome assembly GCA_019746735.1 of Burkholderiaceae bacterium. Taxonomy (GTDB): domain Bacteria; phylum Pseudomonadota; class Gammaproteobacteria; order Burkholderiales; family Burkholderiaceae_C; genus Hylemonella. The sequence goes on from JAIERT010000385.1 coordinate 2,865, forward strand.
GACATGCTGCCCTTCACGCGCCAGGTCATGATCGCCACCGACACCGCCAAGGGCTGCGCCGCGCGCCTGGCCGGCGTCACGCCGCCGGTCTATGAAGACACGGAAAAGACCTTCGACGAGCTGCAGGCCCGCGTGGCCAAGACCATCGCCTACCTGCAGACCTTCAAGCCCGAGCAGATCGACGGCAGCGAAGAGAAGGAAGTGACGCTCAAGCGCCGCGATGGCGACGAGCACTATGCCGGTCTGCACTACCTGCAGTGGCATGCCATCCCCAACTTCTATTTCCACGTGAGCACGGCCTACGCCATCCTGCGGCACAACGGGGTGGAGATCGGGAAGCGGGATTTCCTCGGGAGTGCGTGACGGCTATCGGGGGCGGATTCAACCGGTCGATGCAACACACTAACCACCGCATAGGCGGAAGGAGTGTTGCAAATGAAGCAGCG
>JAIERT010000301.1 GCA_019746735.1 Burkholderiaceae bacterium
CCATACAGCCCGCCACGGTGCCGATCTTGGACGCCACGAAGACGGTGCGGATCTCGGCCATGCCGATGACCTCTTCGCGCTTCTCCGGGGCCAGCATGCCCGACATGGCGGCCTTGAGCTCGTCCACGGCGTCGTAGATGATGTTGTAGTAACGGATCTCGACGTCGTTGCCCTCGGCCAGCTTGCGCGCGCCGGCTTCGGCACGGGTATTGAAGCCGATGATCAGCGCCTTGGAGGCGATGGCCAGGTTGACGTCGGATTCGCTGATGCCGCCCACGGCCGCGTAGACCAGCTGCACCTTGACCTCGGCGGTCGAGAGCTTGAGCAGCGAGGCGGCCAGCGCTTCCTGCGAGCCCTGCATGTCGGCCTTGACGATGATGGGCAAGGTCTTGACCTCGCCCGCCGTCATGTCGGAGAACATGTTCTCCAGCTTGGCGGCCTGCTGCTTGGCCAGCTTGGTGTTGCGGAACTTGCCGGCACGGTAGGTGGCGATCTCGCGGGCGCGACGCTCGTCGGCCATGACCATGAAGTCATCACCGGCTTGCGGCACCTCGGTCATGCCCTGGATCTCCACCGGGATGGAGGGGCCGGCCGACTCGATCTTGCGACCGTTCTCGTCCAGCATGGCGCGCACGCGGCCATAGGTCTGGCCCGCCAGCACCACGTCGCCGGTCTTCAGCGTGCCCGACTGCACCAGCACGGTGGCTACGGGACCGCGTCCCTTGTCCAGCTTGGCTTCAATGACCAGGCCCTTGGCGGCGGCCTCCACCGGCGCCTTGAGCTCGAGCACCTCGGCCTGCAGCAGCACCTGCTCCAGCAGCGAGTCGATGCCCATGCCGGTCTTGGAAGACACCGCCACGAAGGGCGAGTCGCCACCGAAGTCCTCGGGAACCACCTCTTCGGCCACGAGTTCGCTCTTGACGCGCTCGATATTGGCTTCGGGCTTGTCCGCCTTGGTCATGGCGACCACGATGGGCACGCCGGCCGCCTTGGCGTGCTTGATGGCTTCCTTGGTCTGGGGCATGACGCCGTCGTCGGCCGCACAGACCAGGATGACGATGTCGGTGGCCTGGGCGCCGCGGGCGCGCATGGCCGTGAAGGCCTCGTGGCCCGGGGTGTCCAGGAAGGTCACCATGCCGCGCGGGGTGTCCACGTGGTAGGCGCCGATGTGCTGCGTGATGCCGCCAGCTTCGCCCGCGGCCACCTTGGTACGGCGGATGTAGTCCAGCAGCGAGGTCTTGCCGTGGTCCACGTGGCCCATGACGGTCACGACCGGCGCACGCGAGACCGCGTCGGCGGCATGCGCCTGCACTTCCTCTTCGGTGAAGGCTTCCGGATCGTCCAGCGCCGCGATGATGGCCTTGTGGCCCATCTCCTCGACCACGATCATGGCCGTGTCCTGGTCCAGCGGCTGGTTGATGGTGACCATCTGGCCCAGCTTCATCAGGTGCTTGATGACCTCGGACGCCTTGACCGACATCTTGTGGGCCAGCTCGGCCACGGTGATGGTCTCGGGCACGTGCACTTCGATGACGCGCGCCTCGGCCGGTGCGGCCTGGGTCTGCTGCTCGTCACGGTCATGGCCGCGCCGGCCCTTGGGGCCGCTGCGCCAGCTGCCGCGACCCACGCCGCCACTGGCGTCGCCACGGGTCGGGATGGCCTTCTTCTTGGCCGGATCGCCGGCCCAGCTGCTCGAGAGCTTGGCCGACTTGACTTCCTTGCCCGCACCCGCCGGCGCCGCAGCAGCGCTGCCTGCCGGCTTGGCGGGTTTGGCCACCGTGCTGCCGGCCGCCGGCTTGTGCAGGGTGCCCTTGATGGGCGCCTTCGGCTCTTCCTTGGGCGGGGGCGGCGGCGCCTTCTTGGCCGGTGTCGCCATCATGGAACGGATGGCAGCGGCTTCGGCCTCGGCCTTGCGCCGGCGGTCATTCAGGTCCAGCGCACGTGCGGCCTCCTCGTCGGCACGCGCCTTGGACTCGGCGGCGGCTTTCTCGCGGGCCTCCGCCTGCGCTGCCACGCGCGTGGCGGCGGCTTCAGCGGCCTCGGCGCTGGCCTCGGCCTTGCTGGTCGACGCCTGGGCTTTCTTCAGATCTTCCGTCGCGGCATAGCTGGCGGCACGCTCTTCGGCTTCACGCTCGCGTTTTTCGTTTTCCTCACGCTGGCGGCGCTTCTCGGCCAGGTCCTCCTCCTGGCGACGGATCAGCTCGGCCTGGCGACGTGCCTCTTCCTCCCGGCGCACGAGTTCGGCGTTGTCCACCGCCTGGACTGCCGGTGCGGCCACCGGGGTGTCTTCGACCCGCTCAGGTGCCGCCGCGCCAGCCTCGACGCCCTCGCTGCCGTCCTCACGGCGGATGAAGGTGCGCTTCTTGCGCACTTCCACCTGGATGGTGCGGGCCTTGCCACTGGCGTCGGCCTGCTTGATCTCGGTGGTTGACTTCTTGGTCAGCGTGATCTTCTTGCGCTCGGCCGAGGCGGTGCCATGGCTGGCCTGCAGATAACCCAGGAGCTTCTGCTTGTCGGCGTCGGTCAGGGTGTCAGCCGCGGAGGCCTTGGCCACGCCGGCGGACTTGAGCTGCTCGAGCAGGGTATCGGTTGACTTCTTGAGTTCGGTTGCAAACTCGGCGACGGTCGTACTGGACATTTGTGATGGGACCTTTAGCTAGGGCATGGCCGACCCGCAGGGGAAATGGCCAGCCTCGACTGAACTTATTTTTTCATGACGTGGACTCTTGAGTAGCGGCTTCATTGGTGAACCAATGCTCGCGCGCCTTCATGATGAGCGCCTTGGCTTCGTCTTCCGACTGGCCGGTGATCTCGGTCAGCTCGTCGACGGCCAGATCGGCCAGATCGTCGAGCGTTTGCACACCGGCATCGGCCAGCTTGGCGATCAGCTCGGGCGTCAGGCCCTGGAGATCGCGTAGATCCTGCGAGACTTCCTCCACGCTCTCCTCGCGGGCGATCTCCAGCGTTAGCAGGGCGTCCTTGGCACGGGCGCGCAGCTCGTTGACGGTGTCTTCGTCGAAGGACTCGATTTCCAGCATTTCCTGCAGCGGCACGTAGGCCACCTCTTCCAGGCTGGTGAAACCCTCGGCGATCAGGATGTCGGCGATCTCCTCGTCCACATCGAGCTTCTCCATGAACAGCTTGCGCAGCGTACCGGTTTCGTCGGCCTGCTTCTGGGCCGATTCGGCCGCGTCCATGATGTTGATCTTCCAGCCCGTCAGGTCGGAGGCTAGGCGCACGTTCTGGCCGCCGCGACCGATGGCGATGGCCAGGTTTTCCTCGTCCACCACCACGTCCATGGCGTGCTTCTCTTCGTCCACCACGATGGACTGCACATTGGCCGGGGCCAGGGC
>JAIERT010000061.1 GCA_019746735.1 Burkholderiaceae bacterium
TCCACCTTGGGCTGGTAGTACACGTCCAGCTCCTCGTGTTCGATGGCATGGCGCAGGGCGGCCTCGATGTTGAGGCGCTCGTCGGCGACGCGGTTGAGTTCGCGCGTGAAGAACTGGAAGGTGTTTCGCCCGCTGTTCTTGGCCGCGTACATGGCGGTGTCGGCGTGCTTGAGCAGGGCGTCGCTGTCCTCGCCGTCGGCCGGGTACATGGCCACACCCAGGCTGGCGCCCACATGGAACTCCCGGCCCGAGAGCATGATGGGCTGGCCGATCTCGGCCAGCACGCGCCGCAGCTGGGAGATCACCGTGCTGGCACGGAAGTGATCGCCCAGCAGCAGCACGAACTCGTCGCCGCCCAGACGGGCCACGGTGTCGGTGCCGCGCACGCAGTGCTGCAGGCGGGTGGCGATCTCCTTGAGCAGTTCGTCGCCCGACCCGTGGCCCAGGCTGTCATTGATGAACTTGAAGTTGTCCAGGTCGATGAAGACCACGGCGAGGTAGTAGCCCAGGCGGTCCGCGCGCGCGATGGCCTGTTCCACCCGGTCGGCCAGCAGGATGCGGTTGGGCAGGCCGGTGAGCATGTCGTGGTTGGCCTGGCGCTCCAGTTCCTCCTGGTAGCGCCGGCGCTCCGAGATGTCCTGCACCGTGCCTTCGTAATACAGCGCGCGGCCGTCGGCGTCGCGCACCACGTGGGCGTTTTCCGAGATCCAGAGCCGCGTGCCGTCGGCACGGTAGACCTCGGACTCGAAGTTGAGCACCTCGCCATGCACCTCCATGAGCTGGCGGAAGCGCTCGCGCTGGCTGCTTTTCACATAGAGCTGGCGGCCGATGTCGTCCAGGCTGCACATCAGGGCTTCCGGGTCGGGGTAGCCGTAGAGGCGGGCCAGCGCAGGGTTGGCGGCCAGGTAGCGACCCTCCACCGTGGTCTGGAAGATGCCTTCGGACGCATGCTCGAAGATGCTGCGGTAGCGCTGCTGGGCCTGCTGCTGGGCCTGCAGCAGGGCATGCTGGCTGCTCACGTCCTCGATGAAGCCTTCGAGCACCAGTTCGCCCTGCTCGTCGAGCACGCCGATGCCGCGTTCGATCACCCATTTGATCTGGCCGGACTCGGTGCGGATGCGGTACTCGGTGGCGAAGCGCTGACCCAGCGCAACGGCACTCTCGATCTGGCCGCGCACGCGCGCGCGGTCCAGCGGGTGGGTGATGTCCTCCCAGCCCAGGGTCTCGCCATGCACCAGTTCGTCCGCGCTGTAGCCGGTCAGGGCCAGGCAGCCCTGGCTGACGAAGATCATGCGCCAGTTCGCATCGAGCAGGCAGCGGTAGGCCATGCCGTCGAGGTTGTTGATCAGGGTGTCGAGCACGCGCGCACGGTCCAGCTCCCCGGTGCTGAGCAGGCTGAGGCGGCGGGTGCGGACGGGCGGGGCGGGCATGGATGGGCGCGGGAGGAGACGTACACCCTCAGGGGTAGCAAAGCCCGTGCCGGCCTTTTGCACCTTCGTGGTGCATCATGCGGCGTCAGGCCGCGAAAGCAGGCCCGAATCTGCCACAATTGACGTTTACGTAAACGTCAATCACACGCTTGCTGACGAAAGGCCGCCATGCCCCTACTGGAAACCCAGCTCAACGCCCGCTCGGCCGACTTCCAGGCCAATGCCGCCGCCATGCGCGCGGTGGTGGAAGACCTGAAGGCTCGCATCGAGCAGGTGGGCCAGGGGGGCGGTGAGGCCGCACGCGCCAAGCACACGGCCCGTGGCAAGCTGCTGCCGCGTGAGCGCGTGCAGCGCCTACTCGATCCGGGCACGCCCTTTCTCGAGCTCAGCCCGCTGGCGGCCTACGGCATGTACGGCGGCGATGCACCCTGCGCCGGCCTGATCGCCGGCATCGGCCGGGTGAGCGGCGTGGACTGCGTGATCGTCTGCAACGACGCCACGGTCAAGGGCGGCACCTACTACCCCATGACGGTCAAGAAGCACCTGCGCGCGCAGGAGATCGCCGAGACCAACCGCCTGCCCTGCATCTACCTCGTGGACTCCGGCGGCGCCAACCTGCCCAACCAGGACGAGGTGTTTCCGGACCGCGATCACTTTGGCCGCATCTTCTACAACCAGGCGAACATGAGCGCGCAGGGCATCGCCCAGATCGCCGTGGTCATGGGCTCGTGCACGGCCGGCGGTGCCTACGTACCGGCCATGAGCGACGAGGCCATCATCGTCAAGAACCAGGGCACCATCTTCCTCGGCGGCCCACCGCTGGTGAAGGCCGCCACGGGCGAGGTGGTGAGCGCCGAGGACCTGGGCGGCGGCGATGTGCACACGCGCCTCTCGGGCGTGGCCGACCACTTGGCGCAGAACGACCTGCACGCCCTGGCCCTGGCGCGCGCTTCGGTGAAGAACCTCAATCTGCGCAAGAACGTGCAGACCACGCTGAGCGAGCCCGTGCCGCCGCACTACCCGGCCGAGGAACTCTACGGTGTGATTCCGGTGGACACGCGCAAGCCCTTCGACGTGCGCGAGATCATCGCGCGCATCGTCGACGGCTCCGAGTTCGACGAGTTCAAGGCCCGCTACGGCACCACGCTCGTCACGGGCTTCGCGCGCATCGAAGGCATGCCCGTGGGCATCATCGCCAACAACGGCATCCTGTTTTCCGAAAGCGCGCTCAAGGGTGCGCACTTCATCGAGCTCTGCTGCCAGCGCAAGATCCCGCTCGTGTTCCTGCAGAACATCACCGGTTTCATGGTGGGCCGCAAGTACGAGAACGAGGGCATCGCACGCAACGGCGCCAAGATGGTGACGGCCGTCTCCACGGCCCAGGTGCCCAAGTTCACCGTCATCATCGGCGGGTCCTTCGGCGCCGGCAACTACGGCATGTGCGGCCGCGCCTTCGGCCCGCGCTTCCTCTGGATGTGGCCCAACGCGCGCATCAGCGTCATGGGCGGCGAGCAGGCGGCCAGCGTGCTGGCCACCGTCAAGCGCGACGGCATCGAGGCCAAGGGTGGGGCCTGGAGTGCGCAGGAGGAAGAGGCCTTCAAGGCCCCGATCCGCCAGCAGTACGAGGAGCAGGGCCATCCCTACTACGCCTCGGCCCGCCTGTGGGACGACGGCATCATCGACCCGGCCGACACGCGCCGCGTGTTGGCCCTGGGCTTGAGTGCGGCGCTCAATGCGCCCGTTCCCGAGACGAAGTTCGGTGTTTTCAGGATGTGAACACTCGGCCTTGCAGAATGCGGGCCCCTGAGTAGAAAACCGGAACCGAATTGAACGACAGCACCTCTCCCTCCGACTGGGTCGCACGCAGCCTGCGCAGCGTCTGGCACCCCTGCACGCAGATGCAGCACCACGAGACCGTGCCGCTGATCCCGGTCAGCC
>JAIERT010000029.1 GCA_019746735.1 Burkholderiaceae bacterium
TGACCAAGAGCCTGCGCCCCATGCCCGACAAGTTCCACGGCGTGGCCGACCAGGAGGTCAAGTACCGCCAGCGCTACGTAGACCTGATGACCGACGAGGAGGCACGCAAGCGCTTCGTCGCGCGCAGCAAGGCCGTGAGCTCGATCCGTGACTACATGGTCACGCACAACTTCCTCGAGGTCGAGACGCCCATGCTGCACCCCATCCCGGGCGGTGCCAATGCCAAACCTTTTGTCACGCACCACAACGCGCTGGGCCAGGAAATGTTCCTGCGCATCGCGCCCGAGCTCTACCTCAAGCGCCTGATCGTCGGCGGCTTCGAACGCGTGTTCGAGATCAACCGCAACTTCCGTAACGAAGGCATCTCGGTCCGCCACAACCCCGAGTTCACGATGATGGAGTTCTATGCGGCTTACTGGGACTACCAAGACCTCATGACCTTCACCGAAGGCTTGGTGCGCCACGCGGCCCAGCAGGCCGTGGGTACGCTGCAGCTGAGCTATGGAGGCCAGCCCGTGGACCTGGCCAAGCCCTTCGAGCGCCTGACCATCCGCGAAGCCATCATCCGCCACAGCGAGGCCGGCAGCGCCTATGTGGATGACGGCACCTGGCTCATCAACGCCCTGCGCAAGCTGGGCCTGAACGAGGAAAAGAACAAGCTCTCCACCCGCTCGCTCGCCTCGCTGCAGGTGCTGTACTTCGAGGAAGTGGTGGAGGAGAAGCTCTGGCAACCCACCTTCATCTGCGAGCACCCGGTCGAGATCTCGCCGCTGGCCCGCGCCAGCGATACACGCCCTGAAGTCACCGAGCGATTCGAGCTTTACATCACCGGCCGCGAATTCGGCAACGGCTTCTCCGAGCTCAACGACGCCGAGGAGCAGGCGGCGCGCTTCCAGAGCCAGGTGGCAGCCAAGGACAGCGGTGACGACGAGGCCATGTACTACGACCACGACTTCGTGCGCGCGCTCGAGTACGGCATGCCGCCCACCGGCGGCTGCGGCATCGGCATCGACCGCCTCATGATGCTGCTGACCGACAGCCCCAGCATCCGCGACGTGATCCTCTTCCCGGCCTTGCGCCGCGAAGGTTGAGCATGACGGCCGCAGGGTGAAGTACCTCACGGGCTACCCTGAGCCCCTGCTGGCCCAGGTACGCCAGCTGGTGAGCCAGAATCGCCTGGGCGAGCACCTGCGCCAGCGCTATCCGCAGCGGCACGAGGTGCGCAGCGATCGCGGCCTGTTCGATTACGTGCAGGACCTGAAGAACGACCACCTGCGCAGCAGCGAACCTTTGAGCAAGGTCTGCTTTGACAGCAAGCTGCACGTCATCCGGAACGCCCTGGGCACGCACAGCAGCGTGTCACGGGTGCAGGGTGGCAAGCTCAAGGCCAAGCGAGAAATCCGCATTGCCTCCCTGTTCAAGGACGCCGCACCCGAGTTTCTAAGAATGATCGTGGTGCACGAACTGGCCCACCTGCGGGTCCGCGAGCACGACAGGGCCTTTTACCAGCTCTGCGCCCACATGGAGCCGAACTACGCCCAGTACGAGTTCGACCTGAGACTCTATCTCACGCACCTGGAGACCAGCGCTCCCTCCGGGCCCTGTGGGCAGGCCGCCCTACCGGACTGAAACTGCACCGATCAGGGCAGCAGATCCAGCGCATGCATATAGGCCGGGCTGACCATCAGTTCGTCCCAGTCGGGTGCCGGTGTCTGCGGCAGCAGGGCCAGGCGGCGGGCCTCGCTGGCTTCGTTCGGCTGCCAGCGTCCCTTGATCTGGGCCTCGGCCAGTCCGTCGATCAGGCTGTCCACGGCCTCGCCCCCGTCGAGCGACTGGTTGCACAGCAGCACCAGGTCGCCGCCCGCGCCCAGCGCCGTCAGGGCGGCCTCGCTGTAGCTCAGCGTGCGGCCCTCCAGCCGGCGGGCGCCGGCCATGCTCAGGTCGTCGCTGAGCACGGCGCCCTGGAAACGCTGCCGACCGCGCAGGATGTCACCCAGCCACTTCGGCGAAAAGCCCGCCGGCCGGTTGTCCACCTTGGGATAGATCACGTGCGCCGGCATCACGCTGTCCAGTGCCGTGCTGAGCCAGGCATAGGGTGCCGCATCGTCGGCCAGGATGGCCTTGAGGCTGCGCTTGTCCACGGGGATCTCGGTGTGCGAATCGGCTTTCACAAAGCCATGGCCGGGGAAATGCTTTCCGCAACTGGCCATGCCGCCCAGGCGCAGGCCATGCATGAGGCTCTTGGCCAGCAGGGTCACCACCCGCGGGTCACGGCCGAAGGCGCGGTCGCCGATCACGCCGCTGCTGCCGTAGTCCAGATCCAGCACAGGCGTGAAGCTGAAGTCCACGCCACAGGCACGCAGCTCGCTGGCCAGCACGTAGCCACAGGCCGTGGCGGCGTTGGTGGCGCCCAGTTGATCCTGCATCCACAGCGCGCCCAGGGCGCGCATCGGCGGCAGGTGGGTGAAACCATCGCTACGGAAGCGCTGCACGCGGCCACCCTCGTGGTCCACGCAGATCAGCAGATCGGGACGGATGGCCTTGATCTCGGCGCACAGGGCGCTGATCTGCGCCCGGTTCTGCCAGTTGCGGCCGAAGAAGATCAGGCCGCCGACCAGCGGATGGGCCAGGCGACGGCGATCGTCCTCGCTGAGCGCGGTGCCCGCGATGTCGATGATCAGGGGGGCGTGTGGCGTCATGCGGGTCCTTGTCTCAGTAGTTGGGCAGCTCGGCCGGCATGGTCGAGATCTTCTCGACCACCACGAAGCTGGCGGCGTAATCGCTCTCGTCGGTCAGGGTCACGTGCGCGCGCAAGCCCTGGCCTTCGAACCAGGTCTTAAGCTCGCCATGCAGACGGATATAGGGCTGGCCGCTGGGATGGTTGAGGATCTCGCAGGCGCGCCAGCTCATGGGCTGGTGGATGCCGGTGCCGATGGCCTTGGAAAAGGCCTCCTTGGCCGAGAACCGGGTGGCGAGGTAGCGCAGGCCGCGATCGGGCCAGCGCGTGCTGCGCGCCTGCCAGACAGCGAACTCCGCGTCACCGAGCACGCGACGCGCGAAACGCTCGCCATGGCGTTCGAAGCTCGCGCGCATGCGGCGCACGTCGCAGATGTCGGTGCCGATGCCCTGGATCATGGCCGGGCCTGTGCGATGCACTGCAGGTAGGCACGCACCGTCGCCGCATAACCCAGCTCGAGTGCATCGCTGATCAGCGCATGCCCGATGGAGACTTCGGCCACGCCGGGCACCCGACGCAGAAACTCGGCAAGGTTGTCGCGGTTGAGGTCATGGCCGGCGTTCACACCCAGACCGGCGTCCAGCGCAGCCCGGGCCGCCGCGGCATAGCGTTGCAGCTGTGCCTCCTGCCCCGGCG
>JAIERT010000003.1 GCA_019746735.1 Burkholderiaceae bacterium
CAATGTTGCTGTACAGGCCCAGCACGTCGCCCAGGGCCTGGAAGACGTTCATCTCCATCAGCATGAAGGCGATCAGGGTGTTGAACACCACCCAGACCACCCGCCCCGGGTGGCTGTGCGTGAGGCGCGAGAAGAAGTTGCTCCAGGCCAGCGAGCCCGCGTAAGCGTTGGTGACGTTGATCTTGAGCTGCGAGATCACCACGAAGAGCGCGGTGGCCGCCACCGCCCAGCCGTAGTGCGGAAAGACGTATTCGTAGGCGGCCAGGTACATCTGGTTCGGGTCCACCGCGCGCTCCACGGGCACGGCATGCGTGATGGCCAGGTAGGCCAGCAACGCGCCGCCCAGCATCTTGACCACCCCCAGCAGCACCCAGCCCGGCCCACCCGCCATGACCCCGAACCACCAGCGCTTGCGGTTCACCGGCGTTTTGGCGGGCATGAAACGCAGGTAGTCGGCCTGCTCCCCCATCTGGGTGATGAGGGCAATGCCCACCGTGAGCGCAGCACCAAAGAGGGGCAAGGCGAAGTCCGAAGACGCGCCCTTCTCCCCTTTGTAGTGCGTCACGCCCGAAAACGCGTCCGGGTCCAGGGCCAGCACCGCGGCAAAGGGCACGATGAGCATGAGCAGCCACAGCGGCTGGGTCCAGACCTGCAGCCGGCTGATGGCCGAGACCCCGTGCGTGACGAGCGGGATAACCACCAGCGCGCAGATCAGGTAGCCCCAGCTCGGCGGGATGCCCAGCGCCAGCTCCAGCGCATAGGCCATGACGGCGGCCTCGAGGGCGAAGAAGATGAAGGTGAAGCTGGCGTAGATCAGCGAGGTGATGGTCGAGCCGATGTAGCCGAAGCCCGCGCCACGCGTGAGCAGGTCCATATCCACGCCGTAGCGCGCGGCATAGACGCTGATGGGCCAGCCCGCGAGGAAGATGATCAGCCCCGTGGCCAGAATGGCCCAGAAGGCATTGGCCCAGCCGTACTGCACCAGCAGCGTGGCGCCCACGGCCTCCAGGATCAGGAAGGAGGCCGCGCCAAACGCCGTGTTGGCCACCCGCCATTCGCTCCACCGGCGGAAACGCTGCGGCGTGTAGCGCAAAGCGTAATCCTCCATGGTCTCGCGCGCCACCCAGGAGTTGTAGTCACGCCGGATCTTGACGATGGACTGCACCGGCACCACCGCATGCGGCGGCGCGGCCAGGTCAGGCGTCAGCGGTTGCTGGGCGTTCATGCCTCGATCACGTGCAGAAAGCGTGCCACCCACGCCTCGCGACGGTGCATTGGCACCGTTCTTGCTGAACCGAGCCATCGCCGGAGACCGTGATGGAACTGACACCGAGAGAGAAGGACAAGCTGCTGATCTTCACCGCCGCCCTGTTAGCCGAACGGCGTATGGCGCGCGGGCTCAAGCTCAACTACCCTGAGGCCGTGGCCTTACTGAGTGCCGCGGTGATGGAAGGTGCGCGCGACGGCAAGAGCGTGGCCCAGCTCATGAGCGAAGGCCGAACCCTGCTCCAGCGCAGCGACGTGATGGAGGGCGTGCCCGAGATGATGCCCGACATCCAGGTTGAAGCCACCTTCCCCGACGGTACCAAGCTCGTCACCGTGCACCAACCCATCGCCTGAATCTCTGCCAGACCCCGCCATGCGACCCGCCCTGCTCTGCCTTGTCCTGCTGCTGACCGCCGGTGCCGCCTGGGCCGGCCTGGGTGCCCTGCCGCGCCTGCCCCTGCGCGAGCTCGTGGGCCTGGTCTCGTTCGGCGCGCTGGGCGGCATGCTGTACTGGCACTGGCGCCAATAAAACCTGTCTACTGAACCGGAGACCCGCATGAAGAACCCCGCCATCCGCATCGGCCTGCTCGCCGCGCTGCTGCTGCCGGCCCTGGCCCTGGCCCACACCGGCGGCGGCGCCCACACACACGAGGCGGCTTCCTTCCATGCCGGCCTGCTGCACCCGCTGACCGGTCTGGACCACCTGGCAGCCATGGTGGCCCTGGGCCTGTGGAGCGCACTGGCGCTACGCCGGGTCTGGCTGGCCCCCGCGGCTTTTGTGCTGATGCTGGCCGTGGGTGCCGTGGCCGGCATGCAGGGCCTGGGCATTCCCGCCATCGAACCCATGATTGCCAGCTCCCTGCTCGTGCTGGGCCTGCTGGTGGCCGTGCGCCGCAGCCTGCCGCTGCCGGCCGCGCTGGCCCTGGCCGGCTTCTTCGCCTTCTTCCACGGTGCTGCGCATGGGTATGAACTGGCTTCCGAACCGGCCTGGCCTGCGCTGGCCGGCATGCTGCTGGCCACGGCCGCCCTGCACGGCCTGGGCATCGTGCTGGGGCGCGCGTTCTTCACGCGCCAGCGCTGGCTCGCGCCCGCGACCGGCTCGGCCGTGGCCCTGCTGGGCTCGGCCCTGCTGCTCGGTCTGGCCTGAAAGGATCACCATGATCCCCGGTGAACTGCTGATCGACGACGGCGCGCACCTGCTCAACCCGGAGCGCCGCACGCTCACCCTGGTGGTGAAAAACGCCAGTGACCGCCCCATCCAGGTCGGTTCGCACTATCACTTTGCCGAGACCAATGGCGCGCTGGACTTCAACCGCCAGGCCGCCCAGGGCATGCGCCTGAACATCGCCAGCGGCACGGCCGTGCGTTTCGAGCCGGGCCAGCAACGCACCGTGGAGCTCGTGGACTTTGCGGGCGATCGCAAGGTCTATGGCTTTCGCGGTCTCGTGCAAGGAAAACTCTGATGCAGTGCCCCCACGTTCATCACTGCGTGTATTCACTGCCCCCCGAAGGGGCGCAGGCCTCCCTTGGGACGGCCCGGCGGGAGTCCTGACATGTCCTTCATCACCAAACGCGCCTACGCCGAGATGTTCGGCCCCACCACGGGCGACCGCGTGCGCCTGGCCGACACCGACCTGATCATTGAAGTCGAGCAGGACCACACCCTGCGCGCCGGTGGCTACGGCGAGGAAGTGAAGTTCGGCGGTGGCAAGACCATCCGTGACGGCATGGCCCAGAGCCAGCGCACGCGTGAACAGGGCGCGATGGATACGGTGCTGACCAATGCCCTCATCATCGACCACTGGGGCATCGTCAAGGCTGACATCGGCCTCAAGGACGGGCGCATCGCCGCCATCGGCAAGGCCGGCAACCCCGACACCCAGCCGGGTGTGGATGTGATCATCGGCCCGGGCACCGAGATCATCTCCTGCGAAGGCAACATCGTCACGGCCGGCGGCATCGACAGCCATATCCACTTCATCGCGCCGCAGCAGATCGAAGAAGCCATGTGCTCGGGCGTGACCACCATGCTCGGCGGCGGCACGGGCCCGGCCACGGGCACCCTGGCCACCACCTGCACCCCCGGCCCCTGGCACATCGAGCGCATGC
>JAIERT010000381.1 GCA_019746735.1 Burkholderiaceae bacterium
CCAGCTGGGCGCGCAGCTGCGCCAGCACGAGGGCGGCCGCCATGCGCCATTGCGGATGGGTGGCGTGGGCCAGGGGAAAACGCTTCATGTCGGGATTCAAGAGGTCTTGCGGCGGCGCGGGGCGGCTTTCTTCGCTGGCGCGGTGTCGGTCGTGGTGCTGCGGGGTGTCTTGCTGGCGGTGGCGGCCTGCGCGGCGGCGGCACGCGCGGCCACGTCCTGCATGGCGCCGGCGGCGATGGTCTGGAACTGCTGGGTCAGCGCGTTCCAGTACTGCAGGGGATCGGGGGCGGCGGCCGTTTTGGCGGCGCCCGTGGCCTTGCCCGGCATGACGTTCATGCTCTGCAGCGTGGCCAGGGTCATCTTCTGCACCTCGAGGGCCTGCAGCGTGGCCTTGAGTGCGGCGGTGTTCTGTTCCAGCCAGAAGTGCACGGCGCGGAGTTCGCCGATGCGCTTGTCCAGCGCCTCGGGGTCCATGGTGGGCGCAACCCACTGCTGGAAGGAGGCGTTGCCGCCCTGCGCCAGTTTCTGCAGGAAATCGAAGCCCGGCACGAACTGTCCGAAGGCGTTGGGTGGGGTCTGCTTGGGGTCCATGGAGCCGCTCCTGTGCACGCGGCCCTCAGCTTACTCCAAGGCGGAGGGCTGTGCCTGTTGCAGATGCGCCTCGAAATCGGCCACCGGCAGCGGGCGGCTGAACAGATAGCCCTGGTAGGCCGGGCAGCCCAGCGCGGCCAGGGCCTGGCGCTGGGCCTCGGTCTCCACGCCCTCGGCCACGACCTGCAGGCCCAGGCTGTCGGCCAGGGCGATGATGGTGCGCACGATGGCGGCGTCGTTGGCGTCAGCCAGCAGGTCGCGCACGAAGGAGGCGTCGATCTTGAGCTGGTCCAGCGGCAGGCGCTTGAGGTAGGTCAGCGAGGAGTAGCCGGTGCCGAAGTCGTCGAGCGCGAAGCGCAGGCCCTGGGCGCGCAGCGCCTCCATCTTGGCGATCACGTCCTCCACGTTGTCCATCAGCAGGCTTTCGGTGATCTCCAGTTCAAGCCGGTTGGCCTTGGCGCCGCTGCGCATCAGGGTCTCGTGCACCTGGGTCACGAAATCCGGGTGGCGGAACTGCTGCACGCTGACGTTGATGGCCAGGGTCAGCCCACGCAGCGCGGGCTGCGCATCCCAGGCCAGCAGCAGACGGGCCGCCTGCTGCAGCACCCACAGGCCGATCTCGTGCATCAGCCCGCTTTCCTCGGCCACGGGGATGAACTCGGCCGGCGGGATGTAGCCGCGCACCGGGTGCAGCCAGCGCAGCAGGGCCTCGCCGCCCGTGATGCGTCCCGCCTGGCTGACCTGCGGCTGGATGTGCAGCGAGAGCTGGCCGGTCCTGAGCGCCTCGCGCAGATCGGCCTGCAGGGCGGCACGCGCATTGACCACGGTCTGCATGCGCGGATCGAAGAAGCGCAGGCTGTTGCGGCCTTCGGCCTTGGCCTGGTACATGGCCAGGTCGGCCTGGCGCAGCAGCTCGTCGGCCTGGACCTGGCCGCCGGCAAACAGCGCGATGCCCAGGCTGGGCGTGCTGTGCTGCTGGCTGCCGCCCAGGCGGTAGGGCCGGCTGAGCCCGGCCATGATCTTGCGGCCCACGCCCTCGGCCTGGCTGGCGGCGATCTCGGGCACCTCGTCCAGGTCTTCGACGAGCACGACGAACTCGTCGCCGCCCAGACGCACGCAGTAGCGGATGCGCGCGGCCACCTCGCGCAGCAGCTGGTCGCCCACGCCGTGGCCCAGGGTGCAGGCCAGCAGCTCGGGCTGGCCCCGGGCATCGCGCAGCAGCAGGCCGCTGGTGAGCATGGGCAGGGCGGCGCCTGTGGCGGTGGCCTGTGGCAGCTCCTGCGGCGCAGAGGGCGCACCTTCGCGAACGCCGCGCCAGTAGGCCTCGGCCGCGTCCTGGCCGGCCGGGTCGTAGAGCGTCTGGTAGCGCTGCCCCAGCAGGTCCGGCGGTGTGAGGCCCAGCAAGGCCGCGCAGCGCGCGTTGACATAGACCAGGCGGCCGTCGAGCCCGGCGATCCAGGCCGCCAGCGGCGACTGGTCGAACAGGGCCCGGAAGCGCCCCACCTCTTCATGCGCGGACTGCAGGCCGCGGGTGCGCGCCACCACCTGGCGGCGCAGCAGCCAGGCCAGCAGCACGAAGCCCAGCAGCAGCGTGGCCACCGCGCCCAGGCCCCACCAGAAGCTGCGCGGCACCACGGCCTCGGGCACCTGGCCGCCCCATTGGCGGATCACGGTGGCGTAGATGGAGCGCGGGTCCTGCTGCCAGGTGCGCAGATGGCGGTCGATCGCGGCCAGCAGCTCGGCGTTGCGGCCCTGGGCGGTGGCGAAGTGCAGGCGCGAGGGCTGGAAGATGATGGCGGTTTCGGCCAGCCGGTAACGCGGGCTGTTGCGGCCACCGAAGAAGTGGTTGGCGATGGCGGCGTCGGCCTGGCCGGCGGCGACACGGCGGAAGGCCTCGTCCAGCGACGATACGGGCTGCAGCCGCGGCTGCACGCCGAAGCTGCTCACCAGTTCGGCAAACAGACCGGCCTGGATGGAGCCTTCGAGCACGGCCACACGCTTGCCATCCAGGTCGAGGATGGAGCTGATCGGCACGGCCGGGTTGCGGTAGACCTGGGACCAGCTGTGCATGACCGGCACATGGTGGAAGTCGTAGCGCTCCTCGCGCTGCGCGTTGTGCGCCACATCGGGCATGAGGTCGATGCGCCCGGCCTCCAGCGCGTCCAGGCAGGCCTGCCAGTCGCAGCTGTGGAACTCGAGGGTCCAGCCCTCCAGTCGCGCGATCTCGGCCAGCAGGTCACCGAAGATGCCGGTGGCACGGCCGGAGGCATGCAGATAGATCTTGGGTTCGTTGGCGTAGACGCCCACGCGCACCACGCGTGGTTCGGCCGCCGATGCGGCGGCCAGCAGCAGGCTGATCAGGCTGACCGCACCCCAACGAACTGCCATGCTGCGCACCGTGTCCCCTTGTCGTCCGAACCGAGGGCCATCTTAGGGCCTTTCGATCCGGCACGCCGGGATAACGGCGCGCGGCTGACTTATTCGACGCGGCCGATGCGCTGCACCAGTGCGGCCATGGCCTTGGCGTCGGCCTGCACGAAACGCTCGAACTCCGGCATGTCCTGGTACATGAAGGAGGTGCCGGCAGCGGCCAGCGACTGGCGTGCGCGTGCATCCTCGCTGGCGGCCTTGGCGGCCGCACGCAGCTTGCTGACCGCGGCCTCGGGGGTACCGGCGGGGACGAAGAGACCGGACCATTGCGAGTAGGTCACGGGCACGCCGAGCTCCTTGAGGCTGGGCACCTCGGGCAGCGCGGCCAGGCGGCCTTCACCCCAGTGGGCCAGC
>JAIERT010000037.1 GCA_019746735.1 Burkholderiaceae bacterium
CTCTACCCTCAGGAATTCGATGTCATCGTCGTCGGCGGCGGCCATGCCGGCACGGAAGCCGCGCTGGCGGCTGCGCGCATGGGCGCCAAAACGCTGCTGCTGACGCACAACATCGAGACCCTGGGCCAGATGAGCTGCAACCCGTCCATCGGCGGCATCGGCAAGGGCCACCTCGTGAAAGAGGTGGACGCGCTGGGCGGTGCCATGGCCATCGCCACCGACGAGGGCGGCATCCAGTTCCGCATCCTCAACAGCTCCAAGGGCCCGGCCGTGCGCGCCACCCGCGCCCAGGCCGACCGCATCCTTTACAAGGCGGCCATTCGCCGCCGGCTGGAAAACCAGCCCAATCTCTGGCTCTTCCAGCAGGCCGTGGACGACCTGATGGTGGAGGGCGACCGCGTGGTCGGCGCCGTGACCCAGGTGGGCATCCGTTTTCGCAGCCGCACCGTGGTGCTGACTGCGGGTACCTTCCTGGACGGCAAGATCCATGTGGGCCTGAACAATTACGCGGCCGGCCGTGCCGGGGATCCTCCGGCGGTCAGCCTCTCGGGCCGGCTCAAGGAGCTCAAGCTGCCGCAAGGGCGGCTCAAGACCGGCACCCCGCCGCGCATCGACGGGCGCAGTATCGACTTTTCCCTGTGCACCGAGCAGCCGGGCGACGGCATGCCCGGCGGCGTGAACGAAGGGGCGGTGCCCGTGTTCAGCTTCATGGGCAACGCCGGGATGCACCCACAGCAGATGCCCTGCTGGA
Organism: Burkholderiaceae bacterium; assembly: GCA_019746735.1. Classification (GTDB taxonomy): domain Bacteria; phylum Pseudomonadota; class Gammaproteobacteria; order Burkholderiales; family Burkholderiaceae_C; genus Hylemonella. Next base: position 752 of record JAIERT010000037.1, read on the forward strand.
TCACGCATACCAACGAGCGTACGCACGAGATCATCCGCTCCGGCTTTGACCGCAGCCCCATGTTCACGGGCAAGATCGAAGGGGTGGGGCCGCGCTACTGCCCCAGCGTGGAAGACAAGATCAACCGCTTCGCCGACAAGGACAGCCACCAGATCTTCCTGGAGCCCGAAGGCCTGACGACCAACGAGTACTACCCCAACGGCATCTCCACCAGCCTGCCCTTTGATATTCAGTACGAGCTGGTCCGCTCCATGAAGGGGCTGGAGAACGCCCACATCCTGCGCCCGGGCTACGCCATCGAGTACGACTACTTCGACCCGCGCTCCCTCAAGGGCAGCTTCGAGACCAAGCAGATCGGCGGCCTGTTCTTCGCCGGCCAGATCAATGGCACCACGGGTTATGAAGAGGCGGCGGCCCAGGGCCTGTTTGCCGGGATCAACGCCGCGCTCCAGTGCCGGGAAATCAAGGGCGAACCCAATGCGTTCGGGGGCTCGTGGCAGCCGCGCCGCGACGAAGCCTATCTGGGCGTGCTGGTCGACGACCTCACCACCCAGGGCGTGACCGAGCCCTACCGCATGTTCACCAGCCGGGCCGAGTTCCGCCTGCAGCTGCGCGAGGACAACGCCGACTTGCGCCTGACCGAAACCGGCCGCAAGCTGGGCCTGGTGGACGACGCCCGCTGGGATGCGTTCTGCCGCAAGCGCGACGCGGTTTCACGTGAAACCGAGCGCCTCAAGGCCACTTGGGTGAACCCCCGCATCCTGTCCGCGGCCGAGGCCGAGCGGGTGCTGGGCACGACCATCGAGCGCGAGTACCACCTCTTCGACCTGCTGCGCCGGCCCGATGTGAGCTACGCCGGCCTGATGTCCCTGGACGGCGGCAAGTACGCCAACGCCGATGTTTCACGTGAAACCCTGGGTGAGCTGGCGCAGGCCGTGGTCGAGCAAATCGAGATCGGGGCCAAGTATTCGGGCTACATCGACCGCCAGAAGGACGAGGTCGAGCGCGCCGCTCATTACGAAAACCTCAAACTCCCGGTCGACCTGGACTACATGGCCGTCACGGCCCTGTCCATCGAGGCCCGGCAGAAGCTGCAGAAGCACCGCCCCGAAACCCTGGGTCAGGCTTCGCGCATCTCCGGCATCACCCCAGCCAGCATCTCCCTGCTGCTGATCCACCTGAAAAAGGGCGGCTTCCGCGGCTTCGCCAAGGTCGAAGAGACCGAGGCGGCATGACGTCCCCGCTGCTAGAGACCCTGAAATCCGGGGTGGCCGAACTCGGCCTGGACCTGAGCGACACCCAGATCGTCCAGCTGCTGGACTACCTGGCCCTGATCCAGAAGTGGACCCAGGTCTACAACCTCACGGCCGTGCGCTTGCCCGAAGAGATGCTGACCCACCATCTGCTCGACAGCCTGGCCGTCGTCCGGCCGTTGCGGCAGCAACTTTCCGGCCACCAGCCGGCGGACGGGCAGGGCTTCCGCCTGCTGGACGTCGGCTCCGGCGCCGGTCTGCCTGGCGTGGTTCTGGCCATCTGCTGCCCGGACCTGGCCGTGAGCTGCGTGGACACCGTGGCCAAGAAAGCCACCTTCATCCAGCAGGCTGCCCTGGCTCTGAAGCTGCCCAACCTCAAGGGCCTGCATGCCCGGGTCGAAAACCTGGACGATCACTACGACGTGGTCAGTTCCCGCGCCTTCGCCTCCCTGGCCGACTTCACCCGCTGGTCGCGCGCCGCCCTGGCCCCGGCCGGGATCTGGATGGCCATGAAAGGCAAGCACCCGGCCGACGAATTGGCCCAGTTGCCGGCCGGGGTGGAGGTGTTCCACGTGGAACAGCTGTCCGTCCCGGGGCTGGGGGCGGAGCGCTGCATCGTCTGGCTCCGGCCCAAAACCCCAACTTGACCGGCCCGATTCGGCCGGGCCAAGGCCGAAAAGCCGCCCAGGCGTTCCACGTGAAACACTTTGGGGCCCCTGAACCCGTTTTTGCGGGTCATCCCGGCCCGAAACCGCGGACAAGCTAACGTACACTGAGGGCTTCCGCTTCTCGAAATCTCCCATGTTTGGCGTTGCCGATTACGGTGCCTTTGTCGTCACCATCATCATCTTTTTGCTGATCCCGGGCCCCGGCAATCTGGCGCTGATCACTTCCACCAGCAAGGGCGGAGTGCGCGGCGGGCTGGCCGCCACCCTGGGGGTGATCCTGGGGGACCAGGTGCTGATGTGGGCGGCCGTGGCCGGTGTGGCCGCGCTGCTGATCGCCTACCCGACGGCCTTCAATCTGCTGCAATGGGGTGGGGCCGCCTATCTGGCCTGGCTGGGTCTGCAGATGCTGCTGGCCAAACCCGGGGCCGCACCGGTGCTCAACATCCTTGCCGGCCACTACCTGAAGCAGGCCATGGTCATCACCCTGCTCAACCCCAAGGCCATCATGTTCTACCTGGCCTTCTTCCCGCTCTTCGTCGATCCGGCCACCCACCAGGGTCTGTGGACCTTCGGTTTCATGGCCGTGACCATTGCCTTCCTCACCTTTCTCTACGGCTTGGGGCTCACCCTGCTGACCCACCACCTGGCCGGGCACCTGCGTGCCAACCCGCTGCTTGGCCGCGTGCTGGAGAAACTCGCCGGCCTCTGCCTGATCGGCTTCGGCTTGCGTCTTGCTTTCACCCGCTGATCTCA
>JAIERT010000231.1 GCA_019746735.1 Burkholderiaceae bacterium
TCACCCATGTGATCCTCGACACCCCGGGCGGCCTGCACGGCTTCGATCTGGCGCGCATGGTCATGTTCGCCGACGTCATCCTCATGCCGGTCTGCGGCTCGGCCTTCGACCGCGAGTCGGCGGCCGACTGCCATGCCGAGCTCATGGCCCTGCCGCGCGTGGCCACCGGCCGCTGCAAGGTCGCCTGCATCGGCATGCGCATCGACACCCGCACCCGGACACCCCAGGTTCTCAAGGACTGGGCCGGCGGCCTGGGCATGCCCTTCCTGGGCGTGCTGCGTGAATCGCAGGCCTATGTGCAGTGCCTGGAGCGCGGCATGACGATCTTCGACCTGCCCACCGATCGTGTGCCCACCGATCTGCGCCAGTGGGAACCCATCCTGGGCTGGCTGCGTCCGCAACTGGCCCTCAACCCGGCTGCGACGGCAGCGACTTCCCAGCCTGCGTCGACAGCCGCCGCAACGCTGCCCGCACGGTCGCCCGCGGCCCCCGCCCCTCTGCCCAGCCGCCTGCTGGCCACCCCGCCGGCGACGACACCAGCGACCGCCGGCCTGCGTGCGCACACCGCCCAGCCCACCCCGCCAGCCGTGCCCCCGGCCGCTGCCACGGCGCCTGCCGCCTCCCGTCTGCTGGCCTCACGCCCCCTGCCGGCCGTCACCCGCATCAGCAGCAGCCCGCGCGTCCTGGACCGTGTGGCCAGCAATGCGGCCCAGCGCACTGCCCCGGCGACCGCCCGGAGCGCTGAAGCATCCGCAGCGCAGGACGCGCCGCCCATCCCGTCGTTCCTCAAGCTCGTGAAGTGCTGAGCCCGGCCCGGCCGGCGTGCCGGCCTCGGGCGCAGCCGCGGCGCCATCCTGCAAGCTAGCCGAGTGCGCGGCGCAGGGTGGCCAGGCGCTCGGCTATCGCCACGGCGTCTTGCCCCTCGCCGGCCTGTCCCAGATAGGTCTCCAGATCCCGCACCGCCGGAGCCAGCTGACCGAGTTCGGCCCGGGCCAGACCACGGTCGCGGTACTCGTCCCAGGCCTGGGGCAGCAGGACCAGCAATCGGTTTTCCACCGCCACGAAACGTTCCCAGTCACGCTGGGTGCGGTGGATCTCCTTCAGATTGCGCAGCATGCGAGCCACGATCTCGCGCGCCGGCATGGCCTGCAGGTAATGGCCCAGCGGGAGCTCCGACACGCCGGGCAGGCCGTGGCTGGCACGCCAGGCCTCCAGCCGCGACTGCAGGGTCTCCCGGCTCAGCGACTCGCCGCTGAAGGGATCGACGACCACCTGCACCTGCGGCAGATGGACCTTGACCATGAAATGCCCGGGAAAACCCACGCCCTGCGCGGCCAGACCCAGTCCCTGGGCCAGCTCCAGCCAGAGCACGGCCAGCGAGACCGGGATGCCGCGGCGGCGTTCCAGCACCTTGTGCAGATAGCTGTTGTCCGGGTCGTAGTAGTGGTTGAGGTTGCCGCCGAAATGCAGCTCGTGGAAAAAGAAATGGTTGAGCAGGCGCAGCTTGTGCATGGCCGGCGCATCGGCAGGCAGGCGCCGCCGCAGCCGGACCAGCAGGGCATCGACCTCGGCCAGGGCGCGTTGCACATCCAGGTCCGGGTACTCGTCCTGCCCCAGGCTGACGGCCGCCTCGAACAGATGGAACTGCTGGTCGCTCTGCACCAGACTCGCAAAGTAGTCCAGCGGCGTCGGGATGGTGAAGGACAGGCCCATGCTCAGCGCCGCAAGAACTGACGGAAACGCAGGCCCGCAGCCCACACCGCACCCAGATAGATCAGGGCTGCGCCCGCCACCAGTCCGGCCAGCAGGCCGATGCGCAGCCAGGGTTGCGTCTGCAGACGGGTCCAGTCCCAGGCGCTGGCCGCCCACATCAGGAAGATGGTCAGCAGGGCTGCCGCGGCCGTGACCTGCAGCGCAAAGACGCCCCAGCCGGGCAGCGGACGGTAGCTGCCGCGGCGCAGCAGGCCCAGCAGCAACCAGCCGGCGTTGACCAGGGCCCCGATGCCGATGGACAGCGCCAGCGCGGCGTGCTGCAGCTGCGGCACCAGCACGAGATTGAGCAACTGGGTGAAGACCAGCACCACGATGGCGATGCGCACCGGCGTGCGGATGTCCTGGCTCGCGTAATAGGCTGGCGCGAGCACCTTGACCGCCACGATGCCCAGCAGCCCGACCCCCCAGCCCATCAGGGCCCAGGAGGTCATCTGCACATCACGCACCGTGAACGCCCCGTAATGGAAGAGCACGGCCACCAGGGGCTGGGCAAAAGTCAGCAGCGCGATGGCACAGGGCACGGCCAGCAGGACCACCAGGCGCAAACCCCAGTCCAGCATGGCTGAATAACGCGTCAGGTCATCGGTCGCCTTGGCGGCGGCCAGTTGCGGCATGAGCACCACGCCCAGGGCCACGCCCAGCAAGGCCACCGGAAATTCCATCAGCCGGTCGGCATAGCTGAGCCAGCTCACACTGCCCGGCGCCAGATGCGAGGCGATCTGGGTGTTGATCAGCAGCGAGAGCTGGGCCACGCTCACGCCCAGCAGGGCAGGCGCCATGAGCTTGAGCACGCGCTGCGTCCCTGCGTCGGCCCAGGCCGCGCGCAGCGCGGCAGGCGACAGGCCGATGCGCGGCAGCATGCCCAGGCGTCTGAGCGCCAGGACCTGCGCCCCCAGCTGCAACAGGCCACCGACCAGAACTCCGCCCGCCAGCGCGTAGATGGGCGGAATGCCGAGGGACTGGAACCAGGGTGCGCCCCACCAGGCCGCGGCGATCATGGCGACGTTGAGCAGCACGGGCGTCGCGGCCGGCACGGCAAAACGCTTCCAGGTGTTGAGCACGCCGGCCGCCAGCGCGACCAAGGACATGCAGGCGATGTAGGGGAACATCCAGCGCGTCATCACGACGGCCGCGTCAAAGGCGCTGCCCGCCTCCATCTTGCGCAGGCCGGCCGCCATCAGCCAGACCAGCAGCGGCGAGGCCAGCACGCCCAGCACGCTCACCGCCAGCAGCACCCAGGCCAGCACCGTGGCCACGCGGTCAATCAGGTGGTGCGTGGCCTCCTCGCCCTGCTGCGCCTTGACGGTGGCCAGCACCGGCACAAAGGCCTGGCTGAACGCGCCTTCGGCAAAGAGGCGGCGGAACAGGTTGGGGATACGGAAGGCGACGTTGAAGGCGTCGGTCAGGGCGGTGGCACCAAAGGTGGTGGCGATCAGCAGCTCACGGGCCAGGCCCGTGATGCGCGAGGCCAGGGTCAGCAGCGAGACCGTCGAGGCGGCTTTGAAAAGACTCATCGCGGCCTAGTGTAGCCGCCCGAGGCCTGCCCGGAGCGCTCACTCACATACGTTTGCGCAAGCTGCTACAATAGCCGGCTTTGCTGACATCATCCACAGACACAAGGAAACACTGATATGGCATCTGGAAAGCCGAAG
>JAIERT010000356.1 GCA_019746735.1 Burkholderiaceae bacterium
GTGGGCCTTGGCCAGCTTGTTGATCATGTAGACCATCTGACGACGGCCCCAGTCTTCAACACGGTGGATCTTGCCGCCACCGGCGGTGATCATGCCCTTGTAGCGCTCGAGCATGGCGGGAACCTGCTCGCTCTGATCCGGGTGGATCATGAGGACGATTTCATAATGACGCATGGATACTCCTTGTGGCTCGCCACCGCTCAAGGCGGCGACATGGTTAGAGCCGCCCCCGGCGTCAACTGGGGTGCGGCAAGGCGGGAACCCGGCATTATAGCCCAACCCGGCTGCCTGACTCCCCTTCCCCTTCAGGCCCGGGCGATCCAGCGCTGTTGCCGGGCCAGGCGCTCCACGTCGGCCCAGCGCCGGCACTGCCCGGCCAGTCGGGGCCAGATGCGCATCAGCAGCTCGCACTCGGCCAGGGTGTCGGCCGCCGCCTGGTGGCGCACCGTGCATTCGATGCCGAAATGGCGCATCCACTCGTCCAGGGAGCGGGCCCGCACCTTTTCATGGGTGACGGCACAAAGCTGCTCGATGTCCACCCAGGGATTGGGCAGGGTGCGGCCCAGGTGCAGCTTCATGTGGCGCAGGATCAGGGTCTGGTCGAAGGCCGCATGGAAGGCCAGCAGGGGCGACTGCCAGGCGTATCCCGCAAAGGCTTCCAGCGCCTGCGCCGGGTCCATGCCCTCGCGCTGGCTCTGAACGCCGATGCCATGCAGCAGGATGTTGTCCTTGGCGGCCGTGACCTGCTCCTGGCGCAGCACGACCTCGAAACTGTCCCCCAGATCCACACTCAGGCGCTTGCGCTCCCAGTCGACCTTCAGGGCAATGGCCGCGATGGCCAGCAGGCGGTCCTGGTAAGGATCGAGACCGCTGGTCTCCACGTCGAGCATGACCCAGCGTTGCTCGTTCACCCCGCCACGCCCGCGTGCGCCGGGCAGCCAGTTGCGCCAGCCCATGCTCAGCGTTCGTAATCCAGCTGCAGGCGATGCTGCAGGCTGCGCGCCACCCGGAAGGTCTCCTTCAGGATGCGGCGGTCGATGTCGTTGAGGCTGTCGACCACGATGTGGTTGGGTTGCTCACCCACGGCCGCCCCCTCGAGCTGGATCTGCAGACGCAGCATCTGCAGGAATTCGAAGCCACGCACCCAGGCCTCGTACTCGGCCGCGGTCACGCCCAGCACGGGGCCGACGGCCTCCAGGCGCTCGCGCGTAGCCGTCGCCGCCATGCCCTGGGACAGGGCGTAGAGACGCGCCGCGTCGACGAAGAGGGCTGTGCCCTGCAGCTTGAGGTCGATGCGGCCGTCCTCGTCGGCTGCGATGCCGCCCATCCAGTTCAGCGGCGGTTCGCGTGTCAGCGCGTTGAGCGCGAGCTGCTTGAGGAAGCGTGGCACCCGGCTGGCAGCCCGGTTGACTTCGGTACGCAGGCGCTGGGCCAGCGTCAGGTCGCCGGCCAGCGGGCGGAAATCGAAATAGATGCTGGCATTGAGCAAGTCCTGCGGAGCCCCGTGCTCGATCCAGTGCGAGAAACGCTCACGCCATTCGCGCAAGGTCAGGCAACAGGCCGGGTTGCTGGCCATGATGCCGCCCTTGCACAGCGGGTAACCACAGGCGTCCAGCGCCTCGTTGACATCGCGCGCAAAAGCCAGCGCGGTCTGGCGGTCGGCCGGACTGCTGCCGTCGGGCAGGATCAGCGCATTGTCCTGATCGGTCGCGATCGTCTGCTCGCTGCGGCCTTCGGAGCCCAGGGCCAGCCAGCAGAGCTGGCTCAGGTCGACCCCGTGCTCGCCCGCCTTGATTTCCAGCAGGCGCTCGGTCAGCACATCGTTGAGATGGCTGATCAGGGCCGTGAGCTGACGCGCCTGCACGCCCTGGCTCAGCAGGCTGCGCGCGAAGCGGCGGATGTCCTGGGCCACGAGCTTGAGCATGTCCACATCGAGCGCGGCGCGGATCGAAGTGCTGACATGCTTGAGGCTGAGGCGTTGCATGGCGAACAGGTCACGCTCGGAAACGATGCCGATGACCACCCCGTCGCGCGTGATCGGCACATAGCGGATCGTGTGACGGCTCATCAGCAGGGCCGCGTCCTCGGCGGTATGCTCATGCGAGAGATGGTGCACCGGCGAGACCATGACCTCGCGGATCGGCGCCTCCAGCGGCACCGCACCCAGGGTCACACGACCCAGCACGTCCTCGCGCGAGAGGATGCCCAGCGGCTCGCCGCGCTCGTTGGTCACGAGCATGGAGCCGATGCGGCGCTCGTGCATCTCGGTCAGCGCGGTGCGCAAAGGCGTCTCGGGCCGGCAGGTCACGGGCGCGCGCTGCACCAGGTCGCCCAGCGCCGTCTCCAGCGACTGCTCGGCCAGGGTCTGCGAGGAGTAGGCCACCTGCAGCGCCTGACGCGACAGGTCGAGAAACTTGAGCACGCGGCGGTTCAGGAAATCGGCGAAGGACACGCTCTGCTGCGCCAGCGTCTGCATGGCCTCCACCGACAGGGCGAGCACAAAGGTATCGCTCGTGGCCTCGTAGGTGGCAGTCACGGCCCGGCGGGCCATGGCCGCGCTGATGGGGAACAGATCGCCGGTCTCGTACTGGAAGGCGCCGCCTTCGAGATCGGCCAGACCGCTCTTGCCGCTGACGGCACCGCGGCGGATGTAGAACAGCTGCGAAACCTCGCCGCTGGCGGGCTCAAGCAGGATTTCCCCCGGGGCGAAGTAGAGCTGTTCGGCATGGGAAAGAAAGAAGTCCAGGTCCGCCACAGCCATCAGCGAGAACGGGGTGTAACGCGCGAGCTCCTGGCGCAGATTGGCCAGCAGGCTGCCCGAGGGCATTTGGGCGGTGGTCACGGTGGTTGGCGCAGTCGCTTGTGTCATGGAAGGGATCCTGCCTGGCACTGATGGAACAGCTTAGCGCAAAAGCCCATAAAAAAAACCCGGCAACTTGCGTTGCCGGGTTGCTTCATCTGATCGGGATCAGATGCGCATCACAAACACTCAGGAAGCCTTGAGGTTGGGATAACGCACATGGTCGACCAGGTCCTGGATCTTCTTGCTCGGCGCCGGGGTGACCAGGCTGACGAGGATGATGACCGCGAAACCGATCGGCACGCCGAACAGGCCAGCCGAGATCGGCTGGATGTCCCACCACAGCTGCACAGGCGAGGTCACGCCGAACACACCGCGCAGCCAGGGCTGGGTCGTCACCATGTAGAAGAACGTGGTCCCCAGACCGGCGATCATGCCCAGCGAGGCGCCGATACCGGTGGCGCGCTTCCAGAAGATGCCGAGCACCAGGGCCGGGAAGAAGGCCGCCGCTGCGAACGAGAAGGCCGCAGACACCAGGAACAAGATGTCCGCCGGCTTCTGCGCCGCCACATAGGCCGCCGCCAGGGCCACCACCAGCAGCAGGACCTTGGAGATGGTCACGCGGCGGGCGGTCGAGGCATTGGGGTCGATCATCTTGTAGTACAGGT
>JAIERT010000075.1 GCA_019746735.1 Burkholderiaceae bacterium
ACGTCTGCATGGACGCCGATTACAACCAGTACGAAGTCGAGGCCGAGAACATGGGCGACGCCCTGAACTACCTCGAAGACGGCATGCCCGTCGAAGTGGTGTTCTACGACGGCAAGGCCATCTCGGTCGAACTGCCCACCAGCGTGGTGCGCGAGATCACCTGGACCGAGCCCGCCGTCAAGGGTGATACCTCGGGCAAGGTGCTCAAGCCGGCCAAGATCGCCACCGGCTTCGAAGTGGCCGTGCCGCTCTTCGTGGACCAAGGCGACAAGATCGAGATCGACACCCGCACCGGCGAATACCGCAAGCGCGTCTGAGTCACCACGACCGGCAGGCAAGAAGGCTCCCCTGGGAGCCTTCTTTGTTTTCAGCCTTGAATTCGGTGTAGGCTATCTGCATGAGTGAAGCAGATGCCGCCCGCCCCGACATGGTCCAGGCGGGCACCAGCAACCCACTGTCGCGGCTGGCCCTGCGCCGTGTGCTGATCGACACCTGGCACGAGAACGTGGCCTATATGCACCGGGACTGCGAGGTCTACCGGGCCGAGGGCTTCAAGGCCCTGTCCAAGGTCGAGGTCCGCAGCAACGGTCGCAGCGTGCTCGCCACCCTGAATGTGGTCGACGACAAGGGCATCGTGGCCTGCGGTGAGCTGGGGCTGTCCAAGGCCGCCTTTGCGCAGCTGGACGTGGCCGATGGTCACACCGTCACGGTGGCCCAGGCCGAGCCGCCTGCTTCCATCGGGGCGCTGCACCGCAAGCTCGGCGGCGAACGCCTGGGCCAGGAAGACTTCCGCGCCATCGTGCACGACATCAGCGCGCACCACTACTCCAAGATCGAGCTCACGGCCTTTGTCGTGGCCACCCACCGCGATGAGCTCGACCGCGAGGAGGTGTATTTCCTGACCCAGGCCATGGTCGAGGCCGGCGCCCGGCTGGACTGGCGCGAACCGCTGGTGGTGGACAAGCACTGCATCGGCGGCATACCGGGCAACCGAACCTCCATGCTGGTCGTGCCGATCGTCGCCGCCCACGGCATGCTCTGCCCCAAGACCTCCTCGCGCGCCATCACCTCGCCAGCCGGCACCGCCGACACCATGGAGGTGCTGGCCCAAGTCGAACTGCCCATCGAACGCCTGCAGCAGATCGTGCAGCAGCACCGCGGCTGCCTGGCCTGGGGCGGCACGGCCCAGCTCTCGCCCGCCGACGATGTGCTGATCTCGGTCGAACGCCCGCTGGCGCTCGATGCGCCGGGCCAGATGGTGGCCTCCATCCTGTCCAAGAAGATCGCTGCCGGCTCCAGCCATCTGGTGCTGGACATCCCTATCGGCCCGACGGCCAAGGTGCGCTCCATGCCCGAGGCACAACGCCTGCGCCGCCTGTTCGAGTACGTGGCGCGGCGCATGAAGCTCTCGCTCGACGTGGTCATCACCGACGGCCGCCAGCCCATCGGCCAGGGTATCGGCCCGGTGCTGGAGGCGCGCGACGTGATGCGCGTGCTTGAGAACGATCCCCGCGCCCCCATGGACCTGCGCCAGAAGGCCCTGCGGCTGGCCGGCCGCATGCTGGAGGCCGACCCCGATGTACGCGGCGGCGACGGCTATGCCATCGCACGCGACATCCTCGATTCAGGCCGCGCCCTGCAGAGGATGAACGAGATCATCGACAGCCAGGGCCGGCGTCCCTTCGATCACCACCACCCGGAGCTGGGACGGCTCAGTTTCGACATCCCGGCCCGCGGCAATGGCGTGGTCAGCGGCATCGACAACCTGCAGCTGGCCCGTATTGCGCGGCTGGCCGGCGCACCCAAGGTGCCCGAGGCCGGCGTGGACCTGTTGCGCAAGCTGGGCGATACGGTGCGTGACGGCGAGCCCCTGTACCGCGTGCATGCCAGCTACCCGGCGGATCTGGAGTTCGCGCGCCAGGCTTGCGCCCGCAGCAGCGGCTACCAGATCGGCCGCGCCGAAGATGTGCCGCACGCCTACGTGGAGTTTTGAGCATGCGCCCCGCCCTCTTGCTGCATTTTGAGGACGAGACGGACCAGGCTGCGCGCATTGCGGTTGCGGCTGGCATCCCCACGGCCTGCATCTCACGCCACCGCTTCCCCGACGGCGAACTCAAGCTGCGCCTGCCCGAGGCCCTGCCGCCGCGCATCGCCCTGCTGCGCTCCCTGGCCCAGCCGAATGAAAAACTCGTGGAACTGCTGCTGGTTGCCCGTACCGCGCGCACCTTGGGTGCGACGCAGCTCACGCTGATCGCCCCCTACCTCGCCTATATGCGCCAGGACATGGCTTTTGCCCCTGGCGAAGCCGTGAGCCAGCGCATCGTCGGCTCCCTGCTGGCGGATCTCTTCGATGCCGTGATCACCGTGGACCCGCATCTGCACCGCATCCAGCGGCTGGAAGAAGCGGTGCCCGTGCCGCGCGCCGTGGTGCTCAGTGGTGCACCGCTGCTGGCCGACCTGATCGTGCAGCAGCGCCCGCAGGCGCTGCTCATCGGGCCCGATGAGGAATCGGCCCAATGGATTGCCCAAGCCGCCGCGCGGCACGGCTTGGCCCACGCCGTCTGCCGCAAGGTCCGGCATGGCGACCGCCAGGTCGAGGTCGCCCTGCCCGGCGTCGATGTGCGCCAGCGCCAGGTGGTGTTGCTCGATGACATGGCCAGCAGCGGCCACACCCTGGCCCAGGCCGCGCGCAGTCTGCTGGCCGCCGGCGCGGCCAGTGTGGATGTGGCCGTGACCCACGCCCTCTTCGCCGGTGATGCCGGCCAATTGCTCTGGGCTGCCGGCATCCGCCAGGTCTGGAGCACGGACTGCGTCACCCACCCCAGCAATGCGGTCCGCATGGCCCCGGCCATTGCTGCCGCCCTCCAGTAAGTACCCCATGAAGACCCCGCACGATCTCAGCACCCGCACCCTGGCCGACGCCTGGGCCGACCTCAAGGCCCATGCCGACGCCGGCATCCCCCTGCAGGCCGACGCCTACCGCCTGGCCTTCGCCGACCCCGAGTTCCTGCTGCGCCGCGAGACCCGCGGCATACGCTTCCAGCTCGAGATGCTCAAACCCGACCTGGAACAACAGGCCCAGGGTGTCAGCAACACCATCGTCGTCTTCGGCAGCGCGCGCTTCAGCTCGGCCGAGGACGCCCAGGGCCGGCTGGCCGCCGCACGCGCGGACGGCGATGCGGCGGCCCTGGCACGGGCCGAACGTGACGTGCGCAATGCCCAGCACTATGAGCAGGCGCGCCGCTTCGGCCGCCTGGTGGCCGAACACAGCGCGCAGTTGCCCGAGGCCGAACGCCTCTACATCTGCACGGGCGGCGGCCCGGGCATCATGGAGGCGGCCAACCGCGGCGCACACGAAGCCGGCGCGCTCAACGTCGGCCTGAACATCGCACTGCCGCACGAGCAGTCGGGCAACCGCTACATCTCGCCCAGCCTGTGCTTCAAGTTCCACTACTTCGCGCTGCGCAAGATGCACTTCA
>JAIERT010000250.1 GCA_019746735.1 Burkholderiaceae bacterium
TGGTGATCTTCGGCGGCCTGGTCAGCTCCACGCTGCTGGACACCCTGCTCACGCCCGTGCTGTTCTGGCTGCTCGGTGAAAAGCCGCTGCAGCGTGTTTTGAGCGGCGAGCCCGAAGGCGAGGGTGGCGAGACTTATTGAGTTCCGGGGCTGGACGGCGCCGCCCCTGCTGAAGCGCGCCATCGACGATGGAGTGAACGATGAAGAAGGTTTTGACAACGGTGTTGCTGGCCCTGGCCAGCCTGGGCTTCAATCCGGCCTGGGCCCATGGCGAGGTGAAGGCTCGGCATGGCGGTGTGGTGCAGGAGGTGAACGACCTGGTGTTCGAGCTCGTGCAGCACGCCACCGGGGCGGCGATCTACATAGACGACCATGGCCAGCCCCTCAAGCCCGCGGGCATGAACGGCAAGCTCTCGGTGCTGGTGGACGGGGTGAAGAAGGACTACCCCATGGCCCTGGGCGTGGACCGCATCGAGGTGCCGGGCGTGAAGCTGGCCAAGGGCATGCGCGCCGTGGCCGTGATCCATGGCGTGGGCGGCAAGACGGTGACGGTGCGTTTCACAGTCAAGTGAGCCTTGTGACCGGGCGAGGCCGGGTTATGATCGCCCAACAATTTGTCGGGGACATGGCAGCCTCCCCGCCCCAAGACGCTCGCGTCCAAGGCCTGCTCTGATCTGGGGTTGCACCGACCCCAAGAGGAGAGTCCGTGGATCAAAACGCAGCAAGCACTGGCGCCGGTTCCGAAGCGAACCCCGCCCCATCTCCCGTCACCCTGGCGCAAGCCACACGCTACTGGCTCAAGCTGGGCTTCATCAGCTTTGGCGGGCCCGCGGGGCAGATCGCCATCATGCACCACGACCTGGTGGAGAAACACCGTTGGATTTCGGAGAAGCGCTTCCTGCATGCGCTGAACTACTGCATGGTGCTTCCCGGCCCCGAGGCCCAGCAGCTGGCCACCTACATCGGCTGGCTCATGCACCGCACCTGGGGCGGCATCATCGCCGGGGTGCTGTTCGTGCTGCCCTCGCTCTTCATCCTGATTGCACTCTCGGCCATCTACATGGCCTGGGGTGAGACGCCGCTGGTCGCGGGGCTGTTCTACGGCATCAAGCCGGCGGTGACGGCCATCGTCGTGCAGGCCGCGCATCGCATCGGCTCGCGCACGCTAAAGAACCCCTGGCTGTGGGGCATTGCGGCGGCAGCCTTTGTGGCCATCTTCGCGCTGCATGTGCCTTTCCCGCTGATCGTGGGCGGGGCGGCCTTGTGCGGCTACCTCGGCGGGCGCTACCTGCCGGAGAAGTTCCGTACCGGCGGCGGGCACGGCCAGGGCAAGACCTCCTATGGCCGGGCCCTGATTGACGACGACACGCCCACGCCGGCCCACGCACGTTTTCGCTGGCGCCGGCTGACCCAGGTGGCGGTGGTCGGCGGTCTGCTCTGGCTGCTGCCCATGGGCCTGCTCGTGCTCGGCCTGGGCTGGCAGCACGACTACACGCAGATGGCTTGGTTTTTCACCAAGGCCGCGCTGCTGACTTTCGGTGGTGCCTATGCGGTGCTGCCCTATGTCTACCAGGGCGGGGTGGAACATTACGGCTGGCTCACGCCCGAGCAGATGATCGACGGCCTGGCCCTGGGCGAGACCACGCCGGGGCCGCTGATCATGGTGGTGGCCTTCGTCGGTTTTGTCGGCGGCTGGGGCCAGGCGCTGCTCGGCCCGGACGCGCTCTTCCTGGCCGGGGCGCTGGCAGCGGTGCTGGTGACCTGGTTCACCTTTCTGCCGTCCTTCCTCTTCATCCTGGCGGGTGGGCCGCTGGTGGAGTCCACCCACGACGACCTGAAGTTCACCGCGCCGCTGACGGCGATCACCGCCGCCGTGGTGGGCGTGATCCTGAACCTGGCGCTGTTCTTCGGCTACCACGTGCTCTGGCCTCAGGGGTTCGAAGGGCGTTTCGACTGGGTCTCGGCCGGGATCGCGCTGGGTGCGGCGGTGGCGCTGTTCAGGTACAAGCGCAGCGTGATGCAGGTGCTGGCCGCCTGCGCCGTGCTGGGGCTGGTGGTCCGTGTGGCCGGATGAAGGGGCAGGACCATGAACGGCAATGCTTGCACGGCGCGGGAGCTGCAGTCCCTGCTCGCGGGCGATCGGCCGCCCTTGCTGATCGATGTGCGCAGGGCCCAGGCCTTGCGCGAGGCGGGGGCCCGTATCGGCGATGCGCAGTGGCGAGACCCGTCCCTGTGGCTGTCTTGGAAAGACACTCTTGATCAGGACAGGCTGCTGCTGTATTGCGTGCACGGCCGCGAAATCAGCCAGGGCCTGGTCGCCGCCCTGCGGGCCATGGGCCGGGACGCCCGCTATCTGGAAGGCGGGTATGCCGCCTGGGTAGCGGAAGGGCTGCCCGTGCAGGCGCTGGCCCCGGCGCGGCCGGGCTCGCGCTGGGTGACGCGTGAGCGGCCCAAGATCGACCGCATCGCCTGCTCCTGGCTGGTGACCCGTTTCATCGACCCGCGAGCAGAGTTTCTCTACGTGCCCGCTGCCGACGTGCTGCGCGTGGCCCAGGAAACAGGCGCCATTCCCTATGACATTCCCGGCGTGGAGCTCAGCCACGTGGGAGAACGGTGCAGCTTCGATGCCTTGCTGCGCAAGTACGAACTCGAGGATCCGGCCCTGCAGCAGCTGGCGACCATCGTGCGCGGCGCCGACACCTCGCGCCTGGACCTGGCGCCGCAATCGGCGGGTTTGTATGCGATCTCCCTGGGCCTTTCGCGCAATTTCAGCGACGACCATGAGATGCTGCGTCAGGGCATGGTGCTGTATGACGCGCTCTATGCCTGGTGCCGGCAGGGGCAGAACGAGACGCACCTTGGGCCTCCGGCGGGCTCAGCAAAGGGTTGAGTGATTCCCTACACTTCGGGGTCTTCCTTTTTCAACTGTCTGCGAGACACACCATGAAACTCTTTCTCAAGCCCGGCGCCTGCTCCCTGTCTCCCCACATCGTGCTCGAAGAGCTGGGTCTGAAGTACGAGACCGACACCGTCGATCTCAAAGGCAAGAAGACCGGCTCGGGGGGCGACTTTCTCGCCATCAACCCCAAGGGCTATGTGCCCGCGCTGCAGCTCGATGACGGCACCGTGCTGACCGAAGGCCCGGCCATCGTGCAGTATCTGGCCGACCAGCACCCCGACAAGAAGCTTGCGCCCGCCAACGGCACGCTGGCACGTTACCAGCTGCAGAGCTGGCTGACCTTCATCGGCACCGAGCTGCACAAGCAGTTCAGCCCGCTGTTCAACCCGACCGCCCCCGAGGAATGGAAGGCCCAGTGCCGCGCCGCCATCGACCGCCGCCTGGCCTGGGTCAACGAGCAGCTGGCCGGCAAGGACTATGTGATGGGTGCGGACTTCAGCGTGGCCGATGCCTACCTCTTCACCGTGGTGGGTTGGACCAAGTTCGTGAAGATCGACATCAGCGGCCTGCCCCACCTCAAGGCCTACCTGGCCCGCGTGGCGGCCCGCC
>JAIERT010000156.1 GCA_019746735.1 Burkholderiaceae bacterium
AAGTTCCTCGACGTGCTGGCCGCGCACCGCGAGCAGGTGGAGCAGCAGATGGCCGACCTGCAGGCCAACCTCGACGAAGTCAAGGCCCACCAGCGCGAGGCCCGCGCCCTGCTGGCCAGGCTCGACAAGAAAAACGGCAAGTAAGCCAGAACCTAGACGGAGATTTCCATGAACCTGCCCGGACTCAACTTCCAGCTCGGCGAAGACATCGATGCGCTGCGCGACGCGGTGCGCGAATTTGCGCAGGCCGAGATCGCCCCGCGCGCGGCCGAGATCGATCGCAGCGACCAGTTCCCCATGGACCTGTGGCGCAAGATGGGCGACCTGGGCGTGCTCGGCATCACGGTGGGCGAGGAGTATGGCGGCGCCAACATGGGCTACCTGGCCCACATGATCGCCATGGAGGAGATCAGCCGCGCCAGCGCCTCGGTGGGCCTGTCCTATGGTGCACATAGCAACCTCTGCGTGAACCAGATCAAGCGCAACGGCAACGCGGCGCAGAAGAAAAAATACCTGCCCAAGCTCATCAGCGGCGAGCACGTGGGCGCGCTGGCCATGAGCGAGCCGGGCGCCGGCAGCGACGTGATCAGCATGAAGCTGAAAGCAGAAGACAAGGGCGGCTACTACCTGCTCAACGGCAGCAAGTTCTGGATCACCAATGGGCCGGACGCCGACACCCTGGTGGTCTACGCCAAGACCGAACCCGAGCTCGGCGCGCGCGGCGTCACCGCCTTCCTGATCGAGAAGGGCATGAAGGGTTTCTCGATTGCGCAGAAGCTCGACAAGCTGGGCATGCGCGGCAGCCACACGGGCGAGCTGGTGTTCCAGAACGTGGAGGTGCCGGCCGAGAACGTGCTGGGCACGCTCAACGGCGGCGCCAAGGTGCTCATGAGCGGGCTGGACTACGAGCGCGCCGTGCTCACCGGCGGGCCACTGGGCATCATGCAGGCGGTGATGGACAACGTCATCCCCTACATCCACGACCGCAAGCAGTTCGGCCAGAGCATCGGGGAGTTCCAGCTCATCCAGGGCAAGGTGGCCGACATGTACACCGTGCTGCAGGCTGGCCGCTCCTTCGCCTACACCGTGGCCAAGAACCTGGACCTGCTGGGCGCCGAGCACGTGCGCCAGGTGCGCAAGGACTGTGCCTCGGTCATCCTCTGGTGCGCCGAGAAGGCCACCTGGATGGCCGGCGAGGGCGTGCAGATCTACGGCGGCAATGGCTATATCAATGCGTACCCCTTGGGTCGCCTCTGGCGCGATGCAAAACTCTATGAAATTGGGGCTGGTACCTCCGAAATCCGAAGAATGCTCATAGGACGAGAACTTTTCGCTGAGACGATGTAAACGGACGGGCAGCATTTGCCCGGACAATGTCGGGCATGCAGATTTCTGAACCTTCCCGTGGCCGCCGCTGGCTGGCGCGTCTCGCCTCCACCACGCTGCAGTCCTGGGCCCTGGTCCTGTGCGTGGCCGGGGTCCTGTCGCTGCTGCGTCTGGCGCAGATGGCCTGGCACTGGCCCGCGGGGCTGGACCTGGCGCTGGCCGATTTCTGGGCCGTGGTCTACCAGGGCGCGCGCTTCGACCTCAAGGTCTGTGCCGCCGCGGCCCTGCTGCTGTGGCCCATCTTCATGCTGCTGCCGCCGCGCTGGCATGGTGCGCCCGCGGGTCTGCTGGCTGTGGTCTTCGTGACGGCCAGCCTGATCAACCTGCACTACTACGGCTTCTACAAGACGCCCATCGATCCGGTGGTCTTCGGCTTCTTCGAGGACGACACCCAGGCCATCGTCCAGACCATCTGGAGCGACTTTCCCGTGCTGCTCACGCTGGCCGTGCTCGCCGGGGCCAGCTGGGTGGCGATCGCGGCCAGGCGTGAGCTCTATGCGGTACTGAGCCTGCGCCTCAACGCGGCCATTGCGATCCGGCGTGTGCCGGCGTTGCTGGTGCTGACGGGCGTGCTGCTGGGGCTCTTCCTGCTCGTGCTCACCACCAAGGGCACGCTGCGCGCCATGGCGCTGGGGCGCCAGAACGTCACGGTCACCACCTCACAGTTCCTCAACGACATGGTGCCCAACGGCGTGATCGCCCTGAAGTTCGCCTGGGACGGCCGCAAGGCCTCGCAGAACTTCAGCGACCCGCTGCTCGGTCTGCGCCAGCTGGGCTACGGCTCGCCGCAGGAGGCCGCGCGCGTGCTGGGCCTGCCCGCGGGCAGCGAGGCCGAGGTGCGGCAGGCGCTCTTCGTCCCGGGCGCGACGCCCGTGCCGGGCCAGCGCAAGCACCTGCTGTTCTTCCTCATGGAGTCCTGGAGCGCCGAGCCTTTTCTCTACCATGACGAACAGAAATTCAATGTGCTGGGCCGTCTCGCGCCGACCTTGCAGCAGGCCTGTCATTTCTCCAACTTCGACGCCGCCCAGCCCGGCACGCACCCTTCGCTGGAAGCCATCCTGTTCTCCACGCCCATCACGCCCCTGACGCTGGGCGTGCAAGGACAGCGGCCCATCCCCTGGGCCGTGCCCCTGCTGCTCAAGCAGGCCGGGTACCGCACCGTCTTCGTGACCTCGGCCAGGCCGGCTGGCGCGGGCTGGACCGCGTGCTCAGGACCCAGGGCTTCGACGAGGTGATCGACGCGAGCTTTCTCCAGCGCACCTACCCCGATGCGCAGATGGGCATCTGGGGCGTCTGGGACCACTATGTGTTCCGCTACCTGAGCCAGCGCCTCAAGGAGCCGCAACCCCAGCCCCTCTTCGTCTTCGTGCTGACGGCCACCAACCACCCGCCCTACGATCTGCCGCCGGATCACCGACGCGTGCCACGCGAGGACGCGCGCTGGGGCGGCGAGCGCAACTC
This sequence comes from Burkholderiaceae bacterium, assembly GCA_019746735.1. GTDB lineage: Bacteria > Pseudomonadota > Gammaproteobacteria > Burkholderiales > Burkholderiaceae_C > Hylemonella. Next base: position 2,848 of record JAIERT010000156.1, read on the forward strand.
CAAGGACCTCTGGCCCAACCTCGACACCTGGCATTACGCCACCGACCTGCTCGGTGGGCTGGTGCAGGAGGTACGGACGGGCCCGCTGGCACGCGACACCGTGATCGCCGCCACGGGCGACCACAATGTGCGCAGCTTCGGCCTCTATGCCACGCCCGAGCGTCGCCACCTGATGAGCCAGGTACCTTTCGTGCTCTGGGGCGAGGGATTGGCCTGCGGGCCGCAGCGCCAGCTGCCGGCCAGCCATGCCGACATGTTTCCCACGCTGTTTCCGCTGATTGGGGTGGAGGCCGGCTATGTGCGCAGCGGCCGCGACCTGCTGCGCGCTCCTGCCGGGGCCTCGGCCACCATGCCGCCGCTGAGCCTGGCCTATTACGGCCGGGCGCGCAGTGCACAGGGCAGCTGGACGCTGGGCGATGCCGGCAGCTTCGTCTGCACACGGCCCGATCCCAAGCGGGCGAGCGACTGCCGCTTCGATGCGACCCAGGACGCCCAGGCCCGCGCCCGGCTGGGCCTGCTGGACTGGAACGTGCGCGCCGCCCTGCGGCAAGGCCAGTGAACTGCGGGAGAATAGGCCCATGAGCAAAACCCTCGATGATCTCTTCGCCCACAACCGCGCCTGGGCGGCGCAGATGGAGCGCGAGCGCCCCGGCTTCTTCAGCAGCCTGCGCGCCC
>JAIERT010000089.1 GCA_019746735.1 Burkholderiaceae bacterium
CGCGTGATCAGGGCACGGCCTTCATCGTCGTGACACATGACGAGACGCTGGCGGCGCGCTGCCAGCGTACGCTGCGGCTGGATCGCGGCCAGCTGGTTGGCTGAGGCAGGGCATGAGTGCCGGCGCACTGGAAAGCAAGCTCGAGGCGGCCCAGCAAGGCCGGTGTTCCGCGTCCGAGCTGTTCGAGGAACTGCTGGCCTCGCAGATCATCGTGCTGCTGGACAAGCCCATCGATGACGATGGCCGTTGGGATGCCACGGCCCGGCCTCTGACGCTCCACAGTCCCAACGGCTTCGCCGTGATGGCCATCTTTACCACGCACGAGAAAGCGGCGCCCTGGGTGCAGCAGGCGCCGGCCCATGTGCATGCGCTTTTTGTGGACTTCGCCTGGATCGTGCGCGGCCTCGCGCCGCAGGTGGGCCTGGTGATCAACCCGGGTGACGTATTGGGGCTCGAGCTGCAGCCCGAGACGGCGCAGAAGCTGGCGGTGGCGGCGCGCCAGCTGCCCACCGCCTGAAACCGCGGACGGCGGGATGCGGGCTCAGGAGCGCTGCAGGTCGCGTCGCTTCTGCTCGTACTCGGCGCGGTCGATTTCACCACGCGCATAGCGCTGCGCCAGGATGTCCAGCGCGTCCTGCGGTGGTGCTGGATCGCCGCCGCGGCGTGGCACGCTGAGCCAGCGCACCAGCACGATCAGGCCGACGATGACCAGGCCCCAGAACAGCAGCATCCCCAGGCCCATGCCGAACCACATCGCTCCGCCCGCTCCCCCGTTGCCGTACATCATGGTGCCGTCTCCGATCCGCGTGCCGATGCGCGCTCAATCCTCGTCGTTCATCATCCAGCCGCGCCGATAGCTGCGCAGCTGCGCCCTCTGCTCCTTGCTCAGCAGCGCCTCGATGCGGTTGTGCGCATCGATCTGCGCTTCGAGCAGCTGCCGGCGCAGGTCTGCGATCTTCATCGACTGTTTTCCGATCGCCGCGGGGTCCCGTTTTTCGGCAAGGAAGAGGTCGCGCATCTGTGCCTGCTCGTCCTGCAGCTTGCCCATCGCGTTCCAGCTCTTGCGCCGCAGTTCGTCGCGGATCTGGTTGACCTTGCCGATCTGTTGCTCATCCAGATCGAGGGCCTGCAGCGGGCCCAGGCCCATCATGCCCTCGCGACCATAGGGACCCATCATCCCGCCCATCATGCCGCCCATCATGCCGCCGCCGCCCATCATCCCGGGGCCGTAGCCCTGGCCAGGCCCGCCTCCGTAGCCGCGGCCCATCATGCCGGGGCCATAAGCGCCCATCATTCCCGGTCCGTAGCCAGGCGCGTTATCCGGGCGCGCGGGCTGGGCGTGTGCGCTGGCCGCCAGCAGGGCTGCCGTGGCCAACAGCAAGGTGAATAGTCGTCGAGAGTTCATGGGCTGCTCCTGTTCGTGCACTGCGCGTGCGGAAACCGTCCCGGCGGGACGTCGGATTCAGCATAGGAGGCGGGGGGGCTGGAATTCCAGCGCTCCGTCGGTCTGGATGCAGCGCGTTTGACGCAGGTCAAACAGGCCGTCAGGATCGGCTCAGGCCACCCGGTGGTACCAGAGCAGCGAGAGCCCCGCCCCGGCGATCAGGAACAGCGCCCCCAGGAGGGCCAGCAGGGCGGAGACCTCGGTCTCCTTCTTCTCCACGCTCATGCGCGAGCTCAGGGTCTGGTAGACCTTCTTGAGATCCTCGGCCGTGGCCGCGTGAAAGTACTCGGCCTGGGTGCGGTGGGCGATGGCCTTGAGGGTTTCCTCGTCCAGGCGCACGTGCATGGACCAGCCCTCGAAGCCGATGGTCTCACCGTCCACCGTGCCCACGCCCACGGTGTAGACGCGCACACCGCGATCCGCGGCCATCTTGGCGGCCTCCATCGAGTCGATGCCCGTCGTGCGCTGGCCGTCGGTGAGCAGGATGATGGCAGCCGAGCCATAGGAGCCGGGGGCCACGGGGACGAATTCCTTGGTGGCCGGCGGCTGGTCCAGCGCGATGCCGCGCGAACGGCCGAAGCCGTAGCCATAGGTCAGCGCGCCGATGTCGATGCCCGCGTCCGGAAACAGCGTGGCCAGCGAGAGCACCAGGCCGTTGCCGATGGCCGTGCCGCGTTGCAGCTGGAAGCGGTCGATGGCGGAATTGAGGTCCTCACGGTTGGTGGTGGGGATCTGCGCCACCTGGGCCGAGCCCGCGAAGGCCACGATGCCTACCTTCACATGGCGGGGCAGCTCGGCAAGGAAGGCCTTGGCCGCGGTCTGGGCGGCCTCGAGCCGGCTGGGCTTGACGTCGGTCGCGCGCATGCTGCCCGAGACATCGATGGCCAGCATGATGGTCTCCTGCTGCGTGGGCAGCACGATGACGGCCAGGGGGCGCGCCGCGGCCAGCAGCAGGCAGCTCAGCGCCAGCAGGAAGAGCGCCGGCGGCACATGGCGCCGCCAGGAGGCGCCGCCCATGGCCTGCTTGACCAGCCCCAGGCTGGCGTAGCGCAGCGCGAATTTCTTCTTGCGCTGCAGCAGCCAGAGGTAGAACAGCACCAGCAGCGGCACGATCAGCAGCAGCAGGAGCATGCTGGGCCAGACGAAGTTCATGGCAGGGCCTCCACGGGCGTCACGGGAGTAGGGGGGACCAGACGCAGGTGCACCGGCGGCGGGGCCGAGCGGGCGCGGCTGCGCTGGCGGCGCAGTTCGGTGAAGCGCAGCAGGGACGACACGAGTTCCTCGTCGGTGGCCAGCTCCAGCGTGTCCACGCCCGCACGTCCCAGTGTGCGGCGCAGGGCCGCTTCGCGTTGCGCGGCCAGCTGGGCGAAGCGGGCGCGAAAGCCCCGGTCGTGCGTGTCCACCATCAGCAGCTCGCCGGTCTCGGCGTCCTGCATGGGGATCAGGCCCAGGTCGGGCAGTTCCTGCTCCAGCGGGTCGTACAGGCGCACCGCCACCACCTCGTGGCGCAACGCCAGGCGCGCGAGCGGCTGTTCCCAGCCGTCCTCGCTGATGAAGTCGGACAGCACGAAGACGGTACTGCGGCGTTTCAGCAGCGCGGCCGCGCTGTCCAGCAGATCCTGCAGACGCGTGAGGCCCGGGGTGTCGTCGCTGTCCGGCGGCGTCGCCTGCACGCGTTGCAGCAGCTGCAGCACGTGGCGGCGTCCGGTGCCCGGCGGCAGCACGGCCTGCACGCCGCCGTTGTAGAGCACGGCACCCACGCGGTTGCCGTGGCGTGTCAGCAGGCGCGCCAGCACGGCCACGAAGTCGGCCAGCTGCTCGCGTTTGCTGCGCGTGCCCGAACCGAAGTCCACCGAGGGGCTCAGGTCCAGCAGGAACCAGGCGCTCATCTCCCGGTCTTCGGTATAGACGCGCACATGCGGCAGCTGCAGGCGCGCGGTGACGTTCCAGTCGATGTGGCGCACATCGTCGTGCAGCTGGTATTCGCGCAGGTCGGCCAGGTCCAGGCCGGCGCCGCGCATCAGGGTGCGGTAGTCGCCCTGCAGCAGGCCGTCGAGCCGGCGCAGCACCGTCCACTCGAGCCGGCGCAGGGCCTGC
>JAIERT010000379.1 GCA_019746735.1 Burkholderiaceae bacterium
CGCGTGCCATCCTGGACGGGCACATCGTGCTCACGCGCGCCCTGGCCGAGGCCGGCCACTACCCGGCCATCGACATTGCGCAGTCGGCCTCGCGCGTGATGCACAACGTGGTGAGTCGCGAGCATTTCGAGCTGGCACGCCAGTTCCGCGCCATTGCCTCGCGCTACGAGCGTGGGCGCGACCTGGTGCAGATCGGTGCCTATGTGCACGGCTCCGACCCGGCGCTGGACGAGGCCATCCGCCTGCACGCGCCCATGAGCGAGTTCCTGCGCCAGGACATGTATGCCGGGGCCAGCTTTGCCGACAGCCTGAAGGCCATGGGCGAGGCGATCCAGCGCGAGGAGGCTTTCCCGTGACCTGGCACGCTGAGACCCGACGGAGGGCGCCATGTCGGCGCTGAAGAGCCTGACGCTGGCCATCGAGGTGGCCGAGCGCGCCCGTGACCAGGCCGATCAGGCCTGGCAACAGGCGCGCCGCGGCCTGCAGTTCGCCCGCGGGCAGCTCGAGCAGCTCGAGAGTTATGCCGCCGACACCGAGGCCCGCTGGGCCACAGCCGCCGCCGTGACGGTCAGTGCCGAGCTGATGCAGCACCACCAGCATTTCATGCAGCGCCTGCGCCACGCGGCCGGTCTGCAAAGCGGTGTGGTCAGCGACCTGGAGCGCCAGGCTGAGGCCGCGCGCCTGCAGCGGGTGCAGAAGGAAGTGAGGCTCAAGGCCTTGCAGCAACTGCTGGAAAAGAAGCTGGCAGCGCGCGCGCAGCTGGATGCCCGGCGCGAACAGAAACAGATGGATGAACTGGCGGTCCTCGCCTACACCCGCGGCGGCGCGTCTGCGCGCCGCATGACTGGAGAAACCCTATGAGCGTAGAACATTCTGTGAGCACGGGCGCGCCCAAGGCGGCCCAGGGCGTGACCGGTGCAGGTGCAGCCCGCAAGCCCGGGGGCGCGGCCGAGGCCGGTGGTTTCGCTGCCCTGCTGATGAGCCTGGGCGCCGATGAAATGCCGCTCGATGCCTCTGTGGGCCTGCAGCTGCCGCAAGACCCGGCTGAGCCGTCAGTGGCCGACGGCGATGGCGCGGTGTTGCTGACGACCGAGGCCGCGCAGTCCCTGAGCGAGCCGCTGGTGCTGCCCACGCCGCCGGCCCCGCCGCCGACTGAACAGATCCGCCTGGCTCCGGCAGCGGCTACCGGCGACGCTGCGGCGGTTTCCGGGGTGGCGGGCGGTGGGCGAGGCAGGGGTGATGCCACGGCCCTGTCGGCTGACACGTTGCCGCACACGGCGACGAACCAGGCGGTGGACAAGGCGTCAGACAACGGTCTGCCGGTAGCAGACCCGGCCGAGCCGGCGGGTGAAGTCCAGCCGCTGCTGCGCCAGGCCGGCTGGGCCCAGCGCCTGGCCCAGCAGCGCAGCCAGGCCGCCGAAGTAGCCCGTACGGCCCAGGCTACGCGCGGCGAAGACGTAGCCGCGCGGCTGGGCTGGCAGATCGCCGAGGCACAGGCGGCTGCGGGCGTGGCGCCCCAGGCCTTGCTCGGCGCGGGTCTGGGCGAGAGTGGCCTGAGGCCCTTCCTGGAGCGGCACGCCGACAACCACGGTGCCCGCGTGGGCGCCGCTGAGGTGGGCGCCTGGGGCGGTGCGGCTGCACTCGACGGGGCGCGGATGGATGTGCCGGCGGTTGCGCCTGACGCGGGCCTGACCACCGAGATGCGCGTGGCCGAGCAGGTGAGCTACCACGTGGGCCGTGGCGCGCAGAGCGCCGAGCTGGAGGTCGAAAGCATCGACGAACGCCCCATCCATGTGAGCATCGACCTGCAGGGCCAGGAGGCCCGCATCGAATTCAGGGCCGAACAGGCGCAGACGCGCCAGGTGCTGCAGGACGCCATGCCGCATCTGCGCGAGATGCTGGAACGTGAAGGCCTGACGCTGGCGGGCATGTCCGTGGGCAGCTCGGGCCCCCAGGGCGGGCAGGAGCAGCCTGGCGAGCGCGGCCGCGGCGGTCTGCGCCAGGGACAGGTGCAGACCGTGGTCGAGGGGGCGACGCCCGCGGCCAGCGCACGCAGCGCGCTGCCCTCGGGTCGTACCCTGGATCTCTATGTTTGAGCCGGCGCCGGTCCGGAGGGCCGGATTGGCATGGTTTTTTGCCCTTAATCGGGGTATCGTAGACAGCGTCGTCCAGAATAATCGAACCCAAAGGCAGGCCGTGCGTGGCATGAAGCACGCGGCTCGTGATCCAGTCCGTTGATGTTGAGGACCCCGTTGTGGCCACCAAATCCCCAGAAACCGAAGTTCCCGAGCCGCCGAAGAGCAAGAAGATGCTGGTCATCGTGGCGGTGCTCCTGGTGCTGGGGGTGGCGCTGGCTGGTGGCTGGCTCTATCTGAGCAAGCAGCAGGCCGATGCCATGCTCGATGAGGACGAAGAGGAAGAGGTGGCTGCTGTGGTCGAGCCCAGCGGACCGCCCACCTATCTGCCGCTGGACAATATGGTGGTCAATCTGGCCGACCCTGGTGGCGAGCGCGTGGCGCAGATCGGCATCACGCTGGAAATCAGCAGCGCGCTGGAGCTGGAGAAGGTCAAGGCCTACCTGCCCACCATCCGCAGTGACGTGCTGCTGCTGGTGTCGCAGCGCACGGCCGACGAGCTGCTGAGCCGCGAAGGCAAGGAGAAGCTGGCCGCGGATGTGCAGACGGCTGCTGCCCGCCACTTCGGCAAGCCTGAGCCGGCCAAGGACAAGAAGAATGCCAAGGGCGCGGGCAACGGCAACCCCGTGCGCGGGGTGCTGTTCTCCAGTTTCATCGTGCAATGAGCAGGCAGGGATGACGCAACCATGAGCGAATCGTTTCTTTCCCAGGAAGAAGTCGACGCCCTGCTGGAGGGCGTCACAGGCGAGAGCCAGAAGGCCGTCGAGGAAGTGGCCGAGGCGGGGGAGATCCGCGCCTACAACATGTCGAGCCAGGAGCGCATCGTCCGCGGACGCATGCCGACGATGGAAATCGTCAACGAGCGCTTTGCCCGCAATCTGCGCATCGGCCTGTTCAACTTCATCCGCCGCAGCCCCGAGATCTCGGTGGGGCCGGTGCAGGTGCAGCGCTACAGCGCCTTCCTGCGCGAGCTGGCGGTGCCGACCAACTTCAACATCATGGCCATCCGCCCGCTGCGCGGCAATGGTCTGATCGTCTGCGAGCCGGCCCTGGTGTTTGGCGTGATCGACACACTCTACGGTGGCATCGGCAAGTTCCAGACCCGCATCGAGGGGCGCGATTTCTCGGCCACCGAGCAGCGCGTGATCAACCGCCTGGTTGACGTGATTGCCGAGGAATACAAGAAGGCCTGGCGCGGCATCTATCCGCTGGAGCTCGACTACCAGCGCAGCGAGATGCAGCCGCAGTTCGCCAACATCGCCACGCCCAGCGAAATCGTGATCTCCACCAGCTTCCAGCTGGAGATCGCCGAGATCACGGGTTCGATCCATTTCTGCATGCCGTACGCGACGATGGAGCCCATCCGCGACGTGCTCTATTCGTCGACCCAGGGCGACTCGATCGAGG
>JAIERT010000341.1 GCA_019746735.1 Burkholderiaceae bacterium
TGGACAACGCCGAGCGCGCCGCCGACCGCATCACGCACGAGGTCAACAAGGCCCTGCACAAGACCTTCATCACGCCGATCGATCGCGAGCAGATCCACACCCTGATCAACACCATGGACGACGTGGCCGATCTGCTGCAGGACGCCACCGAAACCATGGCGCTCTATGACGTGCGTCACATGACCGAGGAGATCATCCGCCTGACCGAGCTCAGCGTGAAGTGCTGCGAGCGCGTCAAGGATGCCGTCAACCTGCTCGGCAACATCGGTGACCCGAAGACGGCCGAGGCCGCGCTCAAGACCTGCGAGGAGATCGATCGCCTCGAGTCCGACGCCGACCGCGTGATGCGCACCGCCATGAGCAAGCTCTTCCGCGAGGAGCCCGATGTGCGTGAGGTGATCAAGCTCAAGGCCATCTATGAGCTGCTCGAGACCGTGACCGACAAGTGCGAGGACGTGGCCAATTCGATCGAGGGCATCGTCCTCGAGAACGCCTGAGGCGGGCCTGCGCATGGAGAACATTCCACAAGCCGCCCTCTGGGTGATCATCATGCTGGTGGTGCTGGCGCTGGCCTTCGACTTCATGAACGGGTTTCATGACGCGGCCAACTCCATCGCCACCGTCGTTTCCACCGGCGTGCTCCGGCCCGGCCAGGCCGTGCTGTTTGCCGCCTTCTTCAATTTCATCGCCATCTTCGTCTTCCACCTCAGCGTGGCGGCCATGGTGGGCAAGGGCATCGTGCAGTCGGGTGTGGTCGACACCCACGTGGTGTTCGGCGCCCTGGTCGGCGCGATCACCTGGAACCTGATCACCTGGTACTACGGCATCCCCAGCAGCTCCTCGCATGCCTTGATCGGCGGTATCGTGGGGGCCGTGATCGGCAAGGCCGGTACCGACGCCTTGCTGGCGGCTGGCATCCTCAAGACCGTGATCTTCATCTTCGTCTCGCCCTTTCTCGGTTTCCTGCTGGGCTCGCTGATGATGCTCATCGTGGCCTGGCTGTTCCGGCGCACGGCACCTTCTCGTGTGGATGGCTGGTTCCGGCGTCTGCAGCTCGTATCGGCCGGGGCCTACAGCCTGGGCCACGGCGGCAATGACGCGCAGAAGACCATCGGCATCATCTGGATGCTGCTCATCGCGACGGGCTACATGAGTTCGACGGACTCGGCGCCGCCGGGATGGGTGGTGGTGAGCTGTTACGCGGCCATCGGCCTGGGCACCATGTTCGGGGGCTGGCGCATCGTCAAGACCATGGGCCAGAAGATCACCAAACTCAAGCCGGTCGGCGGCTTCTGCGCCGAGACCGGTGGGGCGCTGACCCTGTTCCTGGCCACCGGCCTGGGCATTCCGGTGTCCACCACGCACACCATCACGGGCGCCATCGTCGGCGTGGGCTCCTCGCAGCGTGCCAGCGCCGTGCGCTGGGGCGTGGCGGGCAACATCGTCTGGGCCTGGGTCTTCACGATTCCAGCGAGCGCTTTTGTGGCCATCGTGGCCTACTGGCTCAGCCTGGGCATCTTCTGAGGCCCCCGGTGCGCAGCAAGAGAACAGGGCCCGCGGGCCCTGTTCTTTTTACTGGCTGATCTTGCGCGCTTCCTCGATCTGGTACTCGAAATAGCGCTGGAAGCTGAAGGCGATGCTGGACATCAGGGCCGTGGTGCCGATCAGCAGGGCGCACACCACGGCGCCGATGGTGAACCAGCCGGTGCGTCCGGGGGGTGCATCGGCTGCTGCCTGCGGGTTGTGGCGGGCGTTCCACTTTTCAGGACTGCTCAGACCATAGACGATGGCCGTCAGCGAGCAGACCGCGATATTGAAGCCCAGCAGCGGGATCAGCACCCAGCTCCATCCATCGTCCACACCGTACTGGAGCACGCGCTCGATCCCGTAGAGGCCCAGCGCCGTGGGGATGGGCAGCAGCCAGCCCAGGACATCGCCGAGGCCGTGCAAATAGAAACGGTGCAGGCCCAGCGGCCCGCCCAGAAAGGCCAGCCAGGCCGCGAGCGTCTTGTTCTTCAGCATGTAGCTTATTGTGCCCGGGGTGCAGTCCGGTCTCCGTCGCCCAGGGTCTTTTCCATCAGCACGATGTCCAGCCAGCGATCGAACTTCCAGCCGCAGGAGCGGATGGTGCCCACGGGCTCGAAGCCCAGGCTACGGTGCAGGCCGACGGAGGCCGCGTTGCCCGAGTCTCCGATCACGGCGATCAGCTTGCGTACGCCAGCGGCTTCGGCCTGCGCCGCCAGTTCGGCCAGCAGCTGGCGGCCCAGGCCGCGACCCTGGGCGGCTGCGGCCAGGTAGATCGAGTTTTCGGCCGAGTAGCGGTAGGCCGGACGGGGCTTGAACCAGTTGCAGTAGGCGTAGCCCAGCAGCTGGCCGGTCTCTTCCAGCACCAGCCAGGGCAGGCCGCGCCCCAGCACCTCGGCGCGGCGCGCCGCCATGTCGGCGGGCGAGGGCGGGTCGACTTCGAAGGTGCAGGTGCTGTGCAGCACGTAGTCGGCGTAGAGGGCCGCGATAGCCGGAACATCGGTCTCTCGGCTGGGGCGGATGGTGGGCATATCGGCAGTTTGGGGGAAAACGCTATAATCGCAGGCTTTTCGGTGTGTCGCTGGCTAGGTGGCCAGTCGCGTGTCTCAAACACCGGAAGAAACATCGCGTGAGGGCGTCCTGTTCGTATCTAATTCATACAGGCCGCAGCATCAGCGATCCACCCTAAGGACAAACCATGGTCGTGATTCGACTTTCCCGCGGCGGCGCCAAGGCTCGCCCCTTCTTCAATATCGTCGTGGCCGACAAGCGCAGCCGTCGTGACGGCAACTTCATCGAGCGCATCGGTTTCTACAACCCGATCGCCACCGAGAAGGAAGAAAGCATCCGCATCGCCCAGGACCGCCTGACCTACTGGCTGGGCGTGGGCGCCCAGGCTTCCCCCACCGTGGAACGCCTGATCAAGCAGTCTGCTGCCAAGAAGGCCGCTTAAGACTCTTCCCATGTCGCTCGCCCTCGAACCCGCCGAATTGCCGGCGGACGCCATCGAAGTCGGGCGCATCCTTGATGCCTGGGGCATCAAGGGCTGGTTCAAGATCCTGCCCTACAGCGCCTCTCCGGAGGCGCTGTTTTCTTCCAAGCGCTGGTTCCTGCTGCCCTCTGAAAAAGGGGCCAAGACCTTCACGGGTTCCGTGAAGCTGTCGATCAAGGAAGCCAAGGACCATTCGGACTCGGTGGTCGCCAGTGCGCACGAGGTGCCCGACCGGGATGCTGCCGAGGCCCTGCGTGGCGCCCGCATCTTCGTGGCCCGTTCCAGCTTTCCCACGCCCGACAAGGACGAGTACTACTGGATCGACCTGATCGGCCTGGAGGTCGTCAACCGCGAAGGTGTGGCGCTGGGCACGGTCAGCGAACTCATGTCCACCGGCCCGCAGACGGTGCTGGTGGTGGCTTATGAGCACGAGGGCAAGCCGGCCGAGCGCATGATTCCCTTTGTCTCGGCCTATGTCGATGCCGTGGATCTGCCGACGCGGCGGATCACGGTGGACTGGCAGCCCGACTACTGATCCCGGAGGCCGT
>JAIERT010000178.1 GCA_019746735.1 Burkholderiaceae bacterium
GTGGATAACGTGGCTCAGATTTGGACGTGAATCCGGTTAGAAATGGCTCAGGTTTGGAAATGAATCAACACCCAGCCACCGATCTGGGTTTGCACGGCACTGGTGGCGTTGTTGAGGATCACCCCCTGGCTGTGGACGTCGAATTGCTGGTAGACGTTGCGGCTCACGCCCGCTGCACTGGGGGTCTGGATGTTGACCTGCGTGGTGCCGTTGGCGCTGTTGAGGATCTGCGGGCGCAGCGTGGCGGCGGCGTTCGGGTCGGCAATGACCTGGGCGCGGGCCATGTGGCCGGGTGGCAAGGCCGTGAGCAGGGCACACAGACTGAGCAGGCTTTTGCGCAGGATGATGCGCGTTGCACCCGGTGAGGTAACGTTGGTTGTTCCACCCTGTCGGTGGGCGCGTCTTTGCTGCCTGGGGCTTTCACCCGCACTGCCGCTTCCTGTGTGCGAGGCTGCCACCTCCGCCACCGCCATGATCTGGCCGCGTGCCGAGTTGAAAATGAGTCGATGCAATGAACGGTTCATGATCGGGCTCCTTGAGCGTGTGATCGCGAAAGAATCCTCAAGCCCCAGTCCTTCGAATCCTGTCCGGGTTCAAACTGAGGCGGTTGTTGAATGAGGGGTTGGGTTGAACTGCGAGGCGCCAGTGCCCTGGATTTCTAAAGCGGTGCAAGCTGCCGAGCGAGCTTGTGAGGTCTGCCAGGTGCGACTGTGGCCAGACATGGCCTGCGGCGCGGGCCTCGATTGCCACGCCAATCAAATGGCTGGTGGTATTCAGGCGCGCGTTCATTGTTGAGAGGTCGCCCGTGTCCAGCCAAGAAAATCGTGCGCAGGGGTAGAGGCTTTTGCGCTCGCCAACATCGGGCGGTCCTGCCACCACTGTCGCGCCTGATCCAGCGATATGGCACGGCCGCGGTAAGTTTTGATCCGCAGACCCCGTTCGTTGCCGCGGTGGTACAGGAAGCGGAAACATGCTTGGGGCAGCAGTCGCAGGATGCTGGCACGCAGCGCATGCGCATGTCCGAAGGGCGTGATCCAGTCAATGGCCCACATGCGGTCACCGCTGCACCAGTCGGAGGGTTGCAGGCCACGCAGCGGGTGATCCAGATAGCGACTTTCAGCCTCTGCGCTCAAATTGGCCCAGCTCAGGTAGGCCACGGGCCGCAGGCCTGTGGCGCTGCGCTCGTGCAGCAGCAAGTACTGGCCGGTCTGGATGGCCGGGAGCAGCAGTTGCTGCAGGGCCTGCAGTGGCAGGGTGCGGTGATCGGGTGACTGCATCCAGAGCCAGGTCACGGCCCCAAAGGCTTCGGCCTCGCTGTGCGCTGGGTGACTCAATGTTGGGGCGGTGATGAGGTGATCGTCCATGCGCTACTCACAAGCTCAGGATGAGGTTGAAACCTGCCGTCGTGTTGTCCGTGCGGAAACCCTGCGGCTTGTCCAGCGGTGTTCCGACGAACACCTCGTAGCTCAGCTGTCGCCAGGCACCGCGCAGGCCCAGCACGGCACCGGCCAGCTGCTTACCGGCCAGATCGGCACTGCTGGGGCCGTCGACACAGCCGTAATCGACCCCGACGAAGGCGGCGAGGGGTGCGCCACCCGGGATAGAGGCACTGATTTCGTTGCGCAGCAGCACGCCGCGCTCAGCGCTCAAGACGTTGACGCCGTCGAAGCCGCGCACGGTATAGCGCCCGCCAATGGCGAAGCGATCCTGTGGCGTCAGCGGCGTGAGGTTGTGCTGCCAGCGCAGCAAGGCGCTGTAACGGGCTTGCGGCAAGTAGGGCAAGTTCAGCGGGACCAGCAGACTGAGTTCGGCCAGCGTGAGACCGAAGCGGGAGGTACCGGTTCCGCTCGCTTCCTCGGGGGCAGGCAGGGATCCGAAGTCCCCGGTGCCGACCTTGTAGCTCAGGCTGCCATCGAGGCTGGCGCCACCCAGGACTGTTCTGTGCGCCAGGCCTGCTTCCCAGCCGCCGACCACGCGGCGCTGGATCTGTACTTCGGTGTCGTCAATGTAGTTGTTGCTGCGGCGCTGGAAAGCTTTGAGATTGGCGCTGGTCTTGCCCACCGCCGTGCGTACAAGGACGCGGCTCAGCCTGAGTTCGGTGATAGCACTGGTGCCGCTGTAGACATAGGTCTGGTTCAGTCCGACGACGCTCTGGAAATAGCGGCTGTTGCTGTGCGTCAGTCCCAGACTCCAGTAACCCCAGGGCAGGCTGTAGTGCAGCGACTGCCCGCGGGTGCCCCGGCTACCGTCTTCGCCGCCGCCCAGATCCTGGTTCTGCGTGGCATAGAACAGGTCGTTCAGGCCGAGTGGTGCATCCCAGGACACGGTGGCGCTGCCCTGGTAGACCCCGGTACCGGGGCTGCCGCTGTCATCCGCACTAAAGGTCAGCCGCAGAGGAAAGCCTTGTTGGTGGCGCACAACCCAGTCGCTGGTAGCCGGGGTGGCGCCGGGCTCGATGCGGATGTCGGCCTCGGCAGTCGGCACACGCTTGAGGTTCTCCAGTGTCTGTTCCAGGTCGCGCAGATTGAGCACATCGCCGGGGCGTGCAGGCGAGGCGCTTGCCAGCAAGGGGGCGAGCTTGTTTTCGCTCGGTGATCGGGTTCCGGTCCCGGAATCTGGCGATTCCAGCCGCAGGGCCTGGATGCGACCCGGGATAATGCGCAGGCGCAGGCGTCCGCTATTGAGATTCTGTGCTTCGACCAGAGCGCGGCTGGTGATGTAGCCACGCGCCAGCAGGGCAGCTTGTGCGCGCTGCTGCACGATGGCGATCCCTTGGCTGCCCAGACAGATACCTGATCGTTGATAGAGTGGACTGTCGGCATCGGGGCGTGCGACGAGTGGTCGGCCGACCGGGTCCTGGGGCGTGCCGGCATCGAGTGCATCAAGCAGCCAGGTGGTCCAGCCGCTTGGGAGTTCTTCTGGAGGTGCGTCCGGTGTGAGGGCGTCTTTGGCGGGGCCGATCAGATCGATGGCCTGGATCTGGAAGCAGGGGCTTTCATCACGCGGCAAGCGAGAGGAGGCGATGGCGGCGGGCTGCAGGCGGACTTCTGGAGGGCGCAGCAGGCGTTGCCGCTGGTCCTGTTCTCGCTCCTGCTGTCGGCGACTGGCATCGATGCCGCGTAGTTCGGCTTCTGTGGCCGTTCCCTGTGCGCTGACCACGCCGATGGTGGGCAGGCAGAAGAGGGCAGCAAGCAAATGTCGGAATGCAAAGTCCGCACTCCGGGGACCGGATGTGATGCTTCGAGCCGCACTGATACCTGTCGTCTGCAACGACCTTCTCCCTGATGTCCACGTTTGTCACGTTGTGAGGGAGATTGTTGATCGATTCAGTTTTCTGATTCAGTCAACAGAGGTCACTTTTTTGTAAGCACTCGTTTTGCATCAGCACATCGCTATGCAATGACATAAGCATGTACTTCAAGCCGGCCAGGTCGACCCATGTTCCGGCACCAGAGCCCGCCAGCCCAGGCCGTGTTCGATGCGCATGCGCAGCGCATCGGCGGCGCCGGCTTCGCCGTGGACCACGTAGACCTGGTCCGGTGCCGAGGGCAGGGTGCGCAGCCAGGCTT
>JAIERT010000269.1 GCA_019746735.1 Burkholderiaceae bacterium
TTTTTTACAACCGCGTCAAGGGCGAGCTGGAAGACGCGCTGACGCAGCTGCCCTTCGAGGGCCTCGTCATCGCCCGTCCCTCACTGCTGGTTGGTAACCGGGAAGTCCTTGGGCAGCCCAGGCGGTCTGGCGAAGTGATCGGAGGGGCGATCGCACGGGTGCTGAGCTTTCTCATCCCCGACAACTACAAGCCCATCCCGGCATCTGCTGTCGCGCAGGCCCTGCTCGCGGCTGTACCGAATGTCGGGGCTTGTATCGTTTTGCCTTCCAGCAAGATACCGCATACAGCGTGACGGCAAACCTCGGCGAAAGCCCCATCATCGAGCAAGACGTGGTCCATGTGGATCACAGAACAGAATGACCGTGGCAGACCTCACGGTCATCGGCCGTGAAACCGCAGGCCAAGTGCTGGCCCGTGCCGTGAACTGACACAGCTAACGCCGCTTGATCCTCAACGGGCACAAGACGGCGATCTTCAAGTAAGGCGACCACACCAGCAGATAGTCGTTTTACGTCTGAGCTGCTGGGCGTTGCTGTAATCCAATCGCACTCGCGAATCGATTACCCAGCTCAGTCCCCATCAACACACCTTTCTGATACGTAACCTCCACGCCATCTATTTGAGGTTCACTCTTCAGTCGAATGTATTCAGGACGCTGCTCAACCCACGAATAGTACGAGTCGTTGCTCAACCATGTGTCGTAAGCGACCTCTACCAGGCCAAGACGGCTCCAGTTGTCGATCATTGCTGGCAGATTCTGATCCTCCACTGGCAAGCCAGTGGACTGACTTACCAAGTTGAGCAGATGACGAGCAAGCACGTTGTGCCCACCGTTCTTCTTCTGACGGCGAATCTGAACAATAGCGAGGGCTCTTGGGGCGGTAAGTACATCACGCACCAAGCGAGCATCATCACTATCCAATTGTTTAATGATCTCAACGAATGCAGGATGTGCGCTTTGCGCAACCCGACCATCCATTGCCGTGGCCAAGAGATTCAGGTACATCTCTTTGAGGTCGGGCTCTTCGTGTGCAAAGGCAAGTCCTTGAAGGCTGGGGCCCGCAATCGAAGCCTTGGGTTCGACTATGTGCTCCTGGGGTATCGTCTGCGCCCTTTGTGCCATATCCTCCTGGAACTTGCCTGAAAAGTAGATGCGTGCTTTGTCAAACGCAAAGTTGATTGCGGCAAGCGGGACAAGAACGTTGTTTATCGCCTTAGTCAAGGTAACTGCGGTCTGACCAAGGTTACCAGCCGCCTCTCTGATTTGCGGACTATCACCTGCGGCTTTAATCACCTCACTAACCAACGCAATGCTGTCTGTCGCTGTCTTTAACGGCTCCTCGTTTGACATAAGTTCTCCTTAATACTCATGTGACGCTTATCGTATATGGACCGAAACGCAGAGGTGAAATCGCGAAACACACTTCGAACATCCTGCGTTTTATTTTTAAGTGTTTTTTATATCTGATATTTCGGTTCTCACCCTATCCGCCAAATAATGACCAGCTATACCCTCGCAAAAGTACAGCATAAGATCATTAGCGCCACAGTACAGGTCCGTACGGCCCTGACCCGGTCCAAACCGATCAATACTAAAAATTCCCGTCTATCGTTTCTGACGAACAAAAAGCCCCGACTCTCACGAGCCGGGGCTTTCTGATTTGATGCGTGAAAAAGATCAGGCGGCCTGAGCCACCTTCTCCACATACCCCAGCTTGTCCAGCGCCGCGGCCAGCTGGGCCACGCTGCGGTCGGGGTTGTGCAGCTTGTCCAGGCCGAAGAGGCCGATGCGGAAGGTGCTGAAGTCGGCGGGCTCGTCGCACTGCAGGGGCACGCCGGCGGCGGTCTGCAGGCCCAGGGCCAGGAATTTCTTGCTGTTCTGGATCTCGGGGTCGGTGGTGTAGCTCACGACCACGCCCGGGGCCTTGAAGCCGTCGGCGGCCACGCTGACGAAACCGCGGCTCTCCATCAGCGCGCGCACCTTGTTGCCCAGGGTGATCTGTTCCTGGCGCACCTTGTCGAAACCGTATTCCTTGGTCTCGCGCATCACCTGGTCCAGACGCGCCAGGGCGTCGGTGGGCATGGTGGTGTGGTACATGTGGCCGCCGTTTTCATAGGCTTCCATGATCTGCAGCCACTTCTTGAGGTCGGCGGCAAAGCTGGTGCTGGTGGTGCTGTCGATGGCCTTGCGGGCGCGCTCGCTGAGCATGACCATGGCGCAGGCGGGCGAGCCGCTCCAGCCCTTTTGCGGGGCGCTGACCAGCACATCCACGCCGGTGGCCTGCATGTCGACCCAGAGGCAGCCGGAGGCGATGCAGTCCAGCACAAAGAGGCCGCCCACTTCATGGACGGCGTCGGTGACCTTCTTCAGGTAGTCGTCGGGCAGGACCATGCCGGCCGAGGTTTCCACGTGCGGGGCGAAGACCACGTCGGGCTTCTCGGCCTTGATCGCGGCGACGACCTCTTCCACGGGGCAGGGGATCCACTGGGCCTGCGAGCCGGTGCTGACGCGACGGGCCTTGAGCACGGTGGCGCTGGCGGGGATGTTGCCCATCTCGAAGATCTGGGTCCAGCGGTAGCTGAACCAGCCGTTGCGCAGCACCAGGGCCTTCTTCCCGGTGGCGAACTGGCGCGCCACGGATTCCATGCCAAAGGTGCCGCTGCCGGGCACGAGCACGGCGGAGGGGGCCTTGTAGACCTCTTTGAGGATGGCGGAGATGTCCCGCATCACACCCTGGAAGCGCTTGGACATGTGGTTGAGCGCTCGGTCGGTGTAGACCACCGAGAACTCGAGCAGGCCGTCCGGGTCCACGTTGGGCAAAAGTGCGGGCATAAAAACTCCGTTTAAGACAGTGAATCGGCCATTTTCTCACCAAGCCGGATGGCGCGGGTGGGCGCCCAGTCCGGGTTGAAGCCCAGGGCCGCCTGGGGCCAGAGCATCACGACGGTGGAGCCGAGCAGGAAACGGCCCATTTCGGCGCCTTTTTCCAGCGTGATCCCCTGTCCTTGGTAGTGCCATTCGGTCGCCTGGGCTCGGCGCGGCGGGTTGACCACGCCGTGCCAGACCGTGGCCATGCTGCCCACGATGGTGGCGCCCACCAGCACCAGCACCAGGGGGCCGTGCGCGGTATCGAAGACGCAGACCACACGCTCGTTGCGCGCGAACAGGCCGGGCACGCCGCGCGCCGTGGTGGGATTGACCGAGAACAGGTCGCCCGGCACATAGATCATGCGGGTCAGCGTGCCCTGGCAGGGCATGTGGATGCGGTGGTAGTCGCGCGGGCTGAGGTAGAGCGTGGCGAAGTGGCCGTTCTCGAACCGGGCGGCCAGCGTGGCATCGCCACCCACGAGGGCCGTGGTGCTGTAGCGGTGGCCCTTGGCCTGGAAGATCTGGTCGCGCTCGATGGGGCCGAACTGGCTGATGGCGCCGTCCACGGGGCAGACCCAGGTGGCGTCGGCCAGGGGGCGGGCGCCTTCTTTCAGCGCACGGGTGAAGAAGTCGTTGAAGCTGGCGTAGCTGGCCGGATCGGGATTGGCCGCCTCGGCCATGTTGACGTTGTAGCGGCGGATGAAGCGGCGGATGATGCCCGTGGTGATGGCCCCCA
>JAIERT010000255.1 GCA_019746735.1 Burkholderiaceae bacterium
GCTGCGCCGACGGCTTCGGCGCCGCACTCGCGGCCTGGCTGTATTACGAAGGCCGCGCCGAGTTCAGGCCCTGCGATCACGGCGACGTGAAGAGCGTGGCCGATCTGCCCGCACTCGAGGGCCGTGCCGTCTACATCCTCGATTTCTCCTTCGCGCCCGAGATCCTGCGCGAGATCGAGCAGCGCGCGGCCAAGCTCGTCATGCTGGACCACCACAAGAGCGCCGCCGAGAAGCTCACGGGCTTTGCCTGCCGCTGCGGCGTGGTGCACTTCGACATGAGCAAGTCCGGCGCGCGCCTGGCCTGGGACTTCTTCCAGTCCGAGCGCCCGCTGCCCGCGCTGGTGCGCTACATCGAGGACCGTGACATCTGGGCATGGAAATACCCCGAGAGCGCGGGTTTCCTCGCCGCGCTGGACATGGAGCCCATGGATTTCGAGCGCTGGGCGCGGATCGCTTCCTGGTCCGAGGACGAGTTGGCCACCTTCATGCTGCGCGGCCAGGCCATGGACGAGAAGTTCCGCAAGATGTGCGAGGACATTGCCGCCGGTGCCGAGCCCGTCAGCTTCAACGGCCAGGCCGGTCTGATGGTCAACGCACCGGGCATGTTCCACAGCCTGGTGGGCGAGCTGCTGTCGAAGAAGAGCGGTACCTACGCGCTGATGTGGACCGCCAGCAAGGGCGGGGTGATCAAGGTTGGCCTGCGTTCGCAGCGCAGCTTCGACTGCATCCCCCTGGCCGAGAGCATGGGCGGTGGCGGCCATGCCCAGGCCTGTGGCTTCCGCATGGGGGTGGACCGGCTGCCGGAGTTGCTCCAGGGCCGGTTGAACGCCTGAACCTCCGGGCTCAAGTATTCCGCCATCCCGCCGATATGGCTGGAAACACCCGGATCTTTCATGGACGGCATCAGCAACCAGATCATCGCCATCTCCAGCCAGATGGCCTCGGCGCGACTGGCGCAAGGCGTGCAGGCTTTCGTCCTGCGCGAATCCATGGAGATGCAGGAGGCCAGCGTGATGACCTTGCTGCAGCCTGCCCCGGGCCCGCAGCCCCTGGCCACCTCGGGCAGCCTGGGCACCCAGCTCAACGTCTTTGCCTGAACGCGCTGTTCAGTAGCCTTCCCTGAGCACCACGTCCGAGCAGGGGTGGGCCACGCAGGGCAGCACATAGCCCTCTTCCTTCTCTTCCGGCAGCAGGCCGGGCCATTCCATCTCGTAGCGCACCGTCCCGCTGACCAGCTTGCCAATGCAGGTGCGGCAGTTGCCGGCGCGGCAGGAACTGGGCCAGCTCACCCCGCCTTCCTCCATGGATTGCAGCAGGGGGCGGTCGGTCCAGGCATCGAACTGTTCGCCGAAGGCTTCGGTCTTGCCGATGTAGAAGAGGGGGGTGTCGGTCGGTGTCATGGCGGGCGGTGCTTGCCCCGATTCTAGGCACTTGGCCAAGGGCCTGTGCGGTTCGGGTGTATCCGGTCTGCTATCAAAAATGAAGCATTTGCGCCAGATCAAGGAAGCCGCTACGCTCAGGGCGCAAGATCAGGTTGCAGGAGCATCGACCATGGAACGACGTCGCATCCTCATCCTCCAGGGCCACCCGGATCCGGACGGGGGTCACCTCGGCCACGCCCTGGCCCAGGCCTATGCCGAGGGCGCACTGGCGGCCGGGCACGAAGTGCGCACCGTCACGGTGGCCAAGCTGGACTTCCCCTTGCTGCGCAGCCAGCATGCATGGGAGCACACGCCCCTGCCTGCGGGCTTGCAGGCCGCACAGGACGACATCGCCTGGGCCCAGCACCTCGTGATCCTCTTCCCGCTCTGGCTGGGTGACATGCCGGCGCTGCTCAAGGGTTTTCTGGAGCAGGTCGCACGACCCGGCTTTGCGTTCACGGGCGATGCCGCCGAACGCGGCAGCAACCCTTTCATCCACCAAGGCCTCAAGGGCCGCAGCGCGCGCATCGTCGTCACCATGGGCATGCCGGCCTGGGTCTACCGCTGGGTCTTCCGTGCCCGCGGCGTGGGCCTGCTCAAACGCAACATCCTCGGCTTCGTGGGCATCTCGCCGGTGCGTGACACGCTGATCGGCGAGGTGGATCGGCTGGGTGAAGCAGGTGTGCGCAAGTGGCAGGGCCGCTTGCGTGCTTTTGGGGTGCGTGCAGGCTGATGAGTCAGTTGACTCGGAAGCTTTCTCCCTTGTAGCTGCCCTGGAATGAGCTCACGGGATTCGAGACGTAACGCGCTACATCGCGCTTGAGTAAATCGTAATCGCGGCCGTCCATCTTGTAGACCGAGCGGGAGCCGATTTTCAGGACTCGGGTGTCCCCGATTCCATAGGCATTGGATTCGCTGTAGCCTGAAAGAAGCACGGCCTCGATCCTGCGGCCGTTGCTGCGCACCATCCATTGCACCGGCTCATAGCTGCTCAACACCAGCACCAGAGGCGTGTTGCCAGGTTGTACATCGATCGTCACGGGGCCTGCTTTTGCGCTGCCCGGGCGTCGACCCGATTCGTAAACTCCGACCATCGAGACCCGTGCATTGGCCGGAATGTCTGTCAGCAGGGGTTTGACACCGGGAGGCAGTGCGACTTCGGAGCCAGCGGGGCCCTGCCCACGGCGTATGGCCTCGATCTTGTCGCGTGACAAGCCATCGCGTATGGCTGAGGCGGTATTCATGGCGCGGATCTGACGCGCCAACTGTTGCTCGTAGGGAGAGAGCTCGGTATGTGCGCTAGCGCTCTGCTGTTCCAGTCGTGCCAGTTGTTTGGCCAGCAGTGCTTCCGAGAGTATCGTCGTCAACGGACGTGGTGATTCTGTTTGCACGGCCGTTCCAATGGCGACGCCTGAACTGCCGCGACGCAGGAAGCCGTCGCGCGGCAAGAGAGGAAGCAAGGCGCCTTCACGCGGGTCCATGTCGCTGGCTGTGCTGACGAGCTCCTGGGCGATGTCCAGTACACGCGACAGGGCTGGGGTGTTGCCACTTCCATGGGTGTCAAAAAGGACATGGTGTTCGTTCAGCTTGGCAAACCCATGGCTATTGAAGGCTGACACCTCCCAGATGCCCTGGTTCTCTGTCGTCAGGTCCAGCCAGCCCAGGTCCTGACCGGTCTGGTAGACCAGTTTTTTGCCGTTGTCCATCAGGAAGAGGGTGGGCGTCTGGATGCTACGACCCGCGGGGACGCGCCATTGCTTCAGCGGTGCGGCGGCCAGCTTGCCGTTGGCGTCACGAGACAGATCAATGAGCGATATCGTCTGGCTGTTACCAGTCAGATACTTGCCGCTGGCCGTGGGGACGGACAAGGCCCAGTTCAACTGCTTTTCAGTCGAGGGGAAGGGGTCGATGCGGCCATGGGCCAGGTCCAGCAGATAAGGTGCTCCTGTGTTGCTCTGTGTAAGCAAGGCGGCCTTGACCTGCGGTAGCCAGGCCAGCAGCCCAGAATAAGCTTCGGTATTCCAGAGCACGTTACCGGTTTCGGTCTCCAGCAGGCGCAGGTTACGTGTCCCCAGCGATAGGGCGAGCACGCGGGCGTTAGGCGAGAGTTGGGCTTCCCCCGGTTTCCCGGACACATTCAATAACATGATGTGTTCAGGAGATATCAATGACGAGGACAAGAAGG
>JAIERT010000030.1 GCA_019746735.1 Burkholderiaceae bacterium
GATTTCTTCACGCAGAGACTCCGTTTCGTGGAATTCTCTACTCCCGGCTGGATCAGGTTTTCGAGGAGGCTTCACAACAAGCCGAAAAAGAGGATTGGGCGCAGGATGTCCAACGCGGCATACAAAAGATCGACCATGCGATGTTGTCTCCCTAGCTTCTTTACATTGCCATTCTGATCCTGACGATCTCTGAGAGTCAACGCTGAACTTACAGCCTCTCTTGAACGAGGACGCGCAATGGCGCGTCCTCGTTGTCTTTGGCTGTTCGGCTCCTTATGCCGTCATGAGGAGGCGAGTAGCGCAGGGCTGAGCGGATAAAGGGGCGCGCATGTCTGAGCGTAGCGAGTTTGCGCGGACCCCGCTCAGGCCGAGCAACGCAGCGTACCCGTAGCGCAGCGGAGGGTCGACGAATCCGGCTCGCCTTTTCTTTGGGTACTTTCTTTTGGCGAAGCAAAAGAAAGTACCTCGCCTGCCGGGGCGAGACCCGGCTTGCTACCTCACCAAACCCGCTACCGGCGAGGGACCGGCCATGAACTCTACAATCGCCCGAATCCCATAGAAAAGAGACAAAACCATGGCCCTCTACGAACTCGACGGACAAGCCCCCACCCTCGGTCCAAACGCCTGGGTCGCCGACAGCGCCCAGGTCATCGGCAAGGTGACCCTGGAAGAAAACGCCAACGTCTGGTTCGGCACCATCATCCGCGGCGACAGCGAACACATTCACATCGGCAAGAACAGCAATGTGCAGGACGCCAGCGTGCTGCATGCTGACCCGGGCGTGCCGCTGACCCTGGGCGAGAACGTGTCCATCGGCCACCAGGTCATGCTGCACGGCTGCACCATCGGGGATGGCTCGCTGATCGGCATCGGGGCCATCGTGCTCAACCACGCCAAGATCGGCAAAAACTGCCTCGTGGGTGCGGGCGCGCTCGTGACCGAGGGCAAGGAGTTTCCGGATGGCTCCATGATCCTGGGCAGCCCGGCCAAGGCCGTGAAGCAGCTCAGCCCCGAGCAGATTGCCGGCCTGCAGCGTATCGCCCGGCATTACGTCGAGAACGCCGAGCAGTTCCGCAAGGGCTTGAAGAAGATCGCCTGAGCCCTATCTGGCTGTATGTCCGAACTCCACAAATTCCTCTTTGAAGGCCTGCCCGTCCGCGGCATGGTCGTGCGCCTGACCGATGCCTGGACCGAAATCCTCAGGCGTCGTGCGCAAAACACCGCAGGCCCCTATCCAGCTTCCGTGCAGGCCCTGCTGGGCGAGATGGTCGCGGCCGGCGCGCTGATGCAGTCCAACATCAAGTTCGATGGTGCGCTGATCCTGCAGGTCTTTGGCGATGGCCCGGTCAAGCTCGCTGTGGCCGAGGTGCAATCCGACCTGAGCCTGCGCGCCACGGCCACGGTGCAGGGCGAGGTGGACGCTGATGCCGCACTGGGTGCCATGCTCAATCTGCACGGCCAGGGGCGCTTTGCCGTCACGCTGGACCCGCAGGGGCGCCAGCCCGGGCAGCAGCCCTACCAGGGGGTGGTGCCGCTGACCGACGCCGGTGGCCAGTCCATGCAGAGCCTGGCCCAGGCCTTGCAGCTCTACATGCGCCAGAGCGAGCAGCTCGAGACCACGCTGGTGCTGGCGGCCGACGACAAAGTGGCGGCTGGTCTGCTGATCCAGCGCCTGCCCGTGCAGGGCATGGCCAATCTGGCCGGGCAGAACCCGGCCGAGGCCGAGCTCTATGAAGCCGAGCAGTACGAGCACTACAACCGCATCGCCACGCTGGCGGCCAGCCTCAAGCGCGAGGAGCTGCTGACGCTGGACGTGGAGACCATCCTGCGCCGCCTGTTCTGGGAAGAGAAGCTGCAGCGCTTCGAACCCCAGATGGGAGAGACCGGCCCGCGCTTTGCCTGCACCTGCAGCCGCGAGCGCGTGAGCGGCATGATCCGCGGCCTGGGTGAGACCGAGGCGCGCGAGATCCTGGCCGAGCGCGGCGTGATCCAGGTGGAGTGTGAGTTCTGCGGTGCGGGCTACCGGTACGACGACATCGACGTGACGCAGCTCTTCACGCAGGCGGGTGTTCGGCCGCCTTCGAGTTCTTCAGTGCAGTAAACAGCCGGAGTTCGCAGTCCGGGTCGGCGCACTTTTCGCAGACCCCGGTCCAGCGCGGGGCCGGCCCGTCCTGTGGGTCGATGAGTCGCAGGGCGGCGCATAGGCGCTCCCGTTCATCTTTGCCGTAGACCACACCAAAGGCCAGACCCGTGGCCGCCAGCTGCGCACGCAGCGCCGCATCGGCCGCCTGCTGCGCGGGCGTGACGCCCGGCTGGTCCAGACCCATGAGCAGCACGCGGTCGTAGCGGCCGGTCTGCAGGGTGTCAGGGGAGGGGGCGTCGCTGACCTGCAGCGTGTCCAGGTGCGAGGCGAGGGTGCTGACCAGCGCAGTCTTGCCGGTGGCCGGTGCGCCCACGACGGCAATCTTCATGGCGACCTACTTTGCGATCTGGACGTAGATCTCGTTGGGCTTGACCATGCCCAGCTCCAGCCGCGCCTTCTCTTCCACCATCTCCAGGCCCTCCTTGAGGTCCTGCACCTCGGCGGCCAGGCGGTCGTTGGCCTGCTGGGCCTGGGCGTTCTTCTGGCGCTGCGCGTCGAGTTCCGTGGCGAGGCTGGCCACCTTGGGCACGCTGCCCCGGCCAAACCACAGCTGCGCGTGGAGCACCACAAGCAGGGTGATGAGGATGGCCGGGACAACACGAGCACCCATGATCTACCCTTCTGCGGCTGGTTTCGCCGCCGGGCTGCCCCAAGGCGAAACACGGCCCCCTCGGGGGGCAGGGAGCCACACGCAGTGGGCGACCGTGGGGGCCATTTACTTCAGGTTGTAGAAGGCCGCGCGGCCGGGGTACTGGGCGATATCGCCCAGATCTTCCTCGATGCGCAGCAGCTGGTTGTACTTGGCCATGCGGTCCGAGCGGCTCAGCGAGCCGGTCTTGATCTGGCCGGCGTTCAGGCCCACGGCGATGTCGGCAATGGTGCTGTCCTCGGTCTCGCCCGAGCGGTGGCTGATCACGGCCGTGTAGCCGGCGCGCTTGGCCATCTCGATGGCCGCGAAGGTCTCGGTCAGGGTGCCGATCTGGTTGATCTTGATCAGGATGGAGTTGGCGATGCCCTTGTCGATGCCTTCCTTCAGGATCTTGGTGTTGGTGACGTAGAGGTCGTCGCCCACCAGCTGGACCCTCTGGCCCAGGCGCTCGGTCAGCAGCTTCCAGCCGTCCCAGTCGCCTTCGTGCATGCCGTCTTCGATGCTGATGATGGGGTATTTGTCGCACCAGCTGGCCAGCATGTCGGTCCATTCCTGGGCGCTGAGCACCAGGCCTTCGCCCTCGAGGTGGTACTTGCCGTCCTTGTAGAACTCGGAGGCGGCGCAGTCCAGGCCCAGGGCAATCTGCTCGCCAGCGGTGTAGCCGGCCTTGTCGATGGCTTCGAGGATGAGCTGGATCGCGGCCTCGTGGCTGGCGACGCTGGGGGCGAAGCCACCCTCGTCGCCGACCGAGGTGGGCATGCCCTTGTCGTGCAGGATCTTCTTGAGCGCGTGGAAGACCTCGGCGCCGTAGCGCAGGGCTTCGC
>JAIERT010000143.1 GCA_019746735.1 Burkholderiaceae bacterium
CCGGCATCGTGACCCAGCAGGAACGCAAGTTCTTCATGCACAAGGCCAAGGGCATGGTCAAGGACGTGTTCCGCACCCGCAACATGCGCGCGCTGCCGGGCAATTGCGGCCTGGGGCAGGCGCGTTATCCGACGGCCGGCAATGCCTACAGCGAGGAAGAAGCCCAGCCCTTCTATGTCAACGCGCCTTTCGGCATCGTGCTGGTGCACAACGGCAACCTGACCAATGCCCAGGCACTCAAGGCCGAGCTCTTCAACACCGATCACCGCCACATCAACACCGAGAGCGATTCCGAGGTGCTGCTCAACGTGCTGGCCGACGAGATGGACAAGGCCACGCGCGGCAAGCCCCTGCGCGTGGGCGACATCTTCACCGCCGTGCGTGCGGTGCACAAGCGCATCCGCGGCTCCTATGCCGTGATCGCCCTGATCGCCGGTCACGGCGTGCTGGCCTTCCGCGACCCCTATGGCATCCGTCCGCTGTGCTTCGGCCGCAGCCCGGATGGCACGGTGATGCTCGCCAGCGAGTCCGTGGTGCTCGAAGGCACGGGCCATGTGTTCGAGCGCGACGTGGCGCCGGGCGAGGCCGTCTTCGTGGACCTCGAGGGACGCATCAGCGCCCAGCAGTGCGCCGATGTGCCGCGCCTCAACCCCTGCATCTGCATCTTCGAGTTCGTCTACCTGGCGCGGCCCGACTCCGTCATGGACGGCATCTCGGTCTACCAGGCCCGCCTGAACCTGGGCGAGACCCTGGCCAAGCGCGTGGTGTCCACCGTGCCGCCGGACGAGATCGACGTGGTCATCCCCATCCCTGAATCGAGCCGCCCCAGCGCCATGCAGCTCGCGCAGCTGCTGGGCCTGCCCTACCGCGAGGGCTTCGTGAAGAACCGCTACGTCGGGCGCACCTTCATCATGCCGGGCCAGGCCGTGCGCAAGAAGAGCGTGCGCCAGAAGCTCAATGTGATCGGCAGCGAGTTCAAGGGACGCAATGTGCTGCTGGTGGACGATTCCATCGTGCGCGGCACCACCAGCCGCGAGATCGTGCAGATGGCGCGCGAGGCCGGCGCCAACAAGGTCTACATGGCCAGTGCCGCGCCGCCGGTGCGCTTTCCCAACGTCTACGGCATCGACATGCCCACCGTGGAGGAGCTGGTGGCGCATGGTCGCAGCGTGGAAGAAGTGCGCCAGATCATCGGCGCCGACGCGCTGATCTACCAGGACGTCGATGCCATGAAGCAGGCGATCGGCAAGCTCAATCCGCAGCTCAGCGGCTTCGAAGCCTCCTGCTTCGATGGTGTCTATGTGACTGGCGACATCCAGGCTGCCGACATCGAACGCATGAACTCGGCCCGCGTCAAGGGCGAGGACGAAGACGCCGACACCTCGCGCCTGGCCCTGCCCAACCACCAGGGGGACTGAGCGCATGAGTGGCAAAAAAGGGACCGAAGGCCTGCGCCTGCAGACGCTGGCGGTGCGTGCCGCGGTCGAGCGCAGCCAGTATGGCGAGAACTCCGAGGCCCTGTACCTGACCAGCGGCTATGTGCAGCCCAGCGCCGAGGCTTCGGCGCGCCGCTTTGCGGGCGAGGAAGAAGGCTACACCTACGGCCGCTCCGGCAACCCCACGGTGAGCAGCATGGAGCAGCGCCTGGCGGCGCTCGAAGGCACGGAGGCCTGCATGGCCACGTCCTCGGGCATGTCGGCCATCATGCTCATGTGCTTCAGCCTGCTCAAGGCGGGTGACCACGTGGTCTTTTCCCAGTCCATGTTCGGCTCGACGATCAAGCTCATCGGCTCGGAGTTCGCGCGCTTCGGCGTCGAGTCCACGGCCGTGCCGCAGACCGACCTGGCCGCGTGGAAGGCCGCGATCCGCCCGAACACGCGCCTGCTGTTTGCCGAGACGCCCACCAACCCGCTGACCGAGGTCTGCGACATCCAGGCCCTGGCTGATCTGGCGCACAACGCCGGCGCGCTGTTCGCGGTCGACAACTGCTTTGCCACGCCGGCCCTGCAGCGCCCCATGGCCATGGGGGCTGACATCATCATGCATTCAGGCACCAAATACCTGGATGGCCAGGGCCGCGTGATGGCGGGCGCCCTGTGTGCCAGCGAGAAGATGGTGCTGGAGAAGTTTCTGCCGGTGCAGAAGAACAGCGGCATGATCCTGTCGCCCTTCAACGCCTGGGTGGTGCTCAAGGGCCTGGAGACGCTGGACCTGCGCATGCGTGCCCAGAGCGCGCTCGCGCACGAACTGGCCGTCTGGCTCGAGCAGCACCCGGCCGTGGCACGTGTGTATTACCCGGGCCTGGCCTCGCATCCCCAGCACGCCCTGTCCATGCGGCAGATGTCTGCAGGGGGGGCCGTGCTGTCCTTCGACGTGAAAGCCGGCAGCCCCGAGCAGGCGCGCGCGCGCGCGTTCCACGTGCTGGACACGCTGCAGACCTTGTCGCTGTGCACCAACCTCGGCGACACCAAGACCCTGCTCACCCACCCGGCCAGTACCTCGCACGGCAAGCTGTCCGAGGCGCAGCGCCAGGCCGCCGGCATCGGCCAGGGCCTGATCCGTGTGGCCGTGGGCCTGGAGCATCCGCAGGATGTGCAGGACGACCTGGCCCGCGGCCTGGACACCTTGCCCTGATTTTTTGAATCGAACAGTTTCCCGTGAATCAACGCGTCCGTACCCGCTTCGCCCCGTCGCCGACGGGCTTCATCCATCTGGGCAATATCCGCTCGGCCCTCTATCCCTGGGCCTTCGCGCGTGCCAGCGGTGGCGACTTCATCCTGCGCATCGAGGACACCGACCTCGACCGCTCCACCCAGGCCGCGGTCGACGTCATCATCGAAGGCATGGACTGGCTGGGCCTGAACTACGACGAAGGCCCGTTCTACCAGATGCAGCGCATGGACCGCTACAAGGCCGTGCTGGCCGAGCTGCAGGCCGCCGGCCACGTCTATCCCTGCTACATGAGTGTGGAGGAGCTCGACGCGCTGCGAGAACGCCAGATGGCGAACAAGGAAAAGCCGCGCTACGACGGCACCTGGCGCCCCGAGCCCGGCAAGACCCTGCCGCCGGTTCCTGCCGGCGTCAAACCCGTGCTGCGCTTCAGGAACCCGCAGGGCGGCCTCGTGGCCTGGGATGACAAGGTCAAGGGTCGCATCGAGATCAGCAACGAGGAGCTCGACGATCTCGTGATCGCGCGTCCTGACGGCACGCCCACCTACAACTTCTGCGTGGTGGTGGATGACATCGACATGGCCATCACCCACGTGATCCGTGGCGACGACCACGTGAACAACACGCCGCGCCAGATCAACATCTTCCGTGCGCTCGGCAAGGAGCCCCCGGTCTACGCCCACTTGCCTACCGTGCTCAACGAGCAGGGCGAGAAGATGAGCAAGCGCAATGGCGCCAAACCCGTCACGCAGTACCGCGACGAGGGCTACCTGCCCGACGCCATGGTCAACTACCTCGCGCGTCTGGGCTGGAGCCACGGCGACGACGAAATCTTCAGCCGCGCGCAGTTCCTCGCGTGGTTCGATCTGGATCACCTGGGACGCAGCGCCGCGCAGTTCGACGAGGCCAAGCTGCGCTGGGTCAACGCCCAGCACCTCAAGGCCATGGCCGACGAGG
>JAIERT010000024.1 GCA_019746735.1 Burkholderiaceae bacterium
ACTTCCACCGCCTGCGCGTGCGCTGGGCCGAGGTGGACATGCAGAAGATCGTCTTCAACGCCCACTACCTGATGTACTTCGACACGGCCATCAGCGACTACTGGCGCGCCCTGGCCCTGCCATACGTCGAGGCCATGGAGCATCTGGGCGGTGACCTCTACGTCAAAAAGGCCACGCTCGAGTACCACGCCTCGGCGCGTTACGACGACATGCTGGACATCGGCATGAAGTGTGAGCGCATCGGCAACTCCTCGCTGCTGTTTCGCGGCGGCATCTTCCGCGGCGACGCGTTGCTGATCAGCTGCGAGCTGGTCTATGTCTATGCCGACCCCGCCACCCAGACCTCCAAGCCCGTGCCGCAGGTCCTGCGCGACACGCTGCTGGGCTTCGAGGCCGGCGAGCCCATGGTCGATCTGCGCGTGGGCAGCTGGGCCGAACTGGGCGTTGCAGCCGGCCAGGTCCGCACCGAGGTCTTCGTGCACGAACAGCAGATTCCCAAGGAGCTCGAATGGGATGAGGAAGACGCCACGGCCCTGCATGCCCTGGCCTGCAACCGCCTGGGCATGCCCCTGGCCACGGGTCGTTTGCTGCAGCACGCGCCGGGCGTGGCCCGGATCGGCCGCATGGCGGTCAGCCGCACCCTGCGCGGCAGCGGCCTGGGCCGTGACATCGTGTTGGCGCTGATGCAGGCGGCACGCGAGCGCGGCGACACCGAGGTGCTGCTGCACGCCCAGCGCAGCGCCGAGGGCTTCTACCGACGTCTGGGCTTTGACGGGCAGGGCGAGCCGTACGAGGAGGCCGGCATTCCGCATCTGACCATGCGCCGGGCCTTGGACGGGCCGGGCGCATGAGTCTCACCGCATCACCCCCGCTTCAACAGCCTGATGATCGGGTGGTTGCCGTCCTGGCGACCACGATGTTTCTGGTGCCAGCCCTGGGCGTGCCCAGCGAACTCGTGCTGCAGGACACGCTCAAGTCCGCACTGGTCGCTTTCGGTACCCTGGTGGCTGCATGGCTGCTGTGCCGGGCCCGTCTGCGCGAGCCGGCGGCGCTGGACTGGCATCCCGTGTTGTGGCTACCCCTGCTGCTGCTGGCCTGGGCCCTGGGCAGCATGGCCTGGTCACATACCTATCTGGCCGGCGTGGAGGCGATACGCTGGGCGCTGTTTGCCCTGCTGGTCTGGCTGGGCCTCAACGTGCTGACGCTGCAACGCCTGCGGCTGCTGGCCACCGGTCTGCACTGGGGCGCGGTGCTGGCCTCGGTCTGGGTGGCGCTGCAGTTCTGGCTCGATCTGCGCTGGTTTCCGCAGCTGCCGCCGCCGGCCTCGACCTTCCTGAACCGCAACTTCTATGCCGAGTACGTGCTGTGCACGCTGCCGTTCTCGGTGCTGCTCGCGGCCCAGGCGCAGGGCAGGGTACAGATCGCGCTACGGGTGTTCAGCGCGACCTTCAACCTGCTGGCCCTGCTGATGACCGGCACGCGCTCGGCCTTGCTGGCCCTGGCCGTGCTGCTGCCCGTGCTGCTCTACCTGCTCTGGCGTTATCGCCGCCGGCTGGAATGGAAACGCTGGCCGCGTGCTGACCGTGCGCTGACGGCGGCGATCGTGCTGGGCACGCTGCTGGGTCTGGGCAGCCTGCCGACGGGCAATGCCTACCTGGCCCGCGAAGGCCTGGGCCAGACGGCGCTGGAGCGCGCCTTCATCCGTGGTCAGTCCCTGACCACCAGCAGCGAGTACACGGTGGGCTCGTCCAGTGTGCGTCTGCAGATGTGGCTGGCCACGCTGCGCCTGATCGCCGACCGGCCGCTCGCGGGTGTCGGAGCAGGGGCCTGGGAAGTCGAGATCCCGCGCTACCAGGCCGCGGGTACCCAGATCGAAACCGATTACTACGCTCACAACGAGTACCTGCAGCTGCTGGCCGAGTACGGACTGGCGGGTTGGCTGTTCGCGCTCGGTTTGGCCGTCTGGCTCTTACGCGCCGCCGTGCGCACCTGGCGGGAAGCGCCGGATACGGACTCGGCCGACCCGATGGAATGGCCCTGGCGGGCCACCTTGCTGGCCAGCCTGCTGGGCCTGTTCATCGTCAGCGGGGCTGGTTTTCCCTGGCGCCTGGCGGGTGCTGGCGCCGTGTTTGCCCTGGCCCTGGGCGCGCTCGCCGCGTCCGAACAGCGCCTGCATGATCCCAGACCCGTACAAACGGCATCCGCTGGCCGTCTGCAGCTGGGTCAGCTCGGCCTGGCGCTGGCCCTGCTCGCGGCGATCGGCCTGAGCGCGCTGGCGGTCGCCGCCGAGAGCCGGCTCGTGCGTGCGGCCCAGCTGGCCTATGACATCCGCCGCTCGGGTGACCCGAACACACCGGCTGCGCTGGTGCAGCGCGAGGAGATGCTGCGGCTGGTCCGTGAGGGCGTGGCCCTGCATCCGCATTACCGCAAGATCACACCACTCGTGGCCGACGAGCTCGCTGCCTGGGGCGACTGGGAGAACGCGCGCTGGATCTGGTCCTCGGTGGAAAAATCCCGACCCAACATCGTGGCGTTGCTGAGCAATCTGGCCCGCGCCTGCATCCATCTGGACGAGCTGGACCAGGCCCAGGCTTATTACGAACGCGCCCTGGCGCTGCGCCCCGATGCAGCCAGCCTGCGCTCGGTGGAGGTCATGCTGCTGCTGCGCCGCGGGCAGGAGCAGCGGGCGCTGCAGCGCGCACGCGTGCACCTGGACAGTGGCCAGGTCGAGTCCGACCTCATCGAGTACGCCTATGTGCTGGGCCTGCGCCAGGGTGATGTCCAGCTGGCGCTGGACGCCCAGCAGCTGAGGCGCAGACTCTGGCCTGCCACGCAGATCGACAGCTGGCTCAAGACGGGGGTCGTCTACGCGGGCCCTGATCTGCGCGACCGAGCCCGGGCCCTCGCAGCCTTCCAGGCCGCCTGGGATGCGACCCCCGAGTACCTGCGTCCGCAGGTGCGCGAGCTCGTGCCGGCAGATTACCGCGCGGCCCTGCGCTAGGACCTGTTCACACTATTTTTTGAGTGCGAACCGGCCCTGGTCCCCGCCTAGATATCCTCGAGCAGGGCGTAGGGCAGGGGCAGCAGCGTCAGGGCCGGACCATCGGCCTGGCCCAGATGCAGGTTGTCCTGCGCCGACGCCGTCTGCAAGGAGACGATGGCGTCCCAGCCACCTGCGGGCGCAGGCGCTGCCTGCGCCAC
The DNA here is from genome assembly GCA_019746735.1 of Burkholderiaceae bacterium. GTDB lineage: Bacteria > Pseudomonadota > Gammaproteobacteria > Burkholderiales > Burkholderiaceae_C > Hylemonella. The sequence goes on from JAIERT010000024.1 coordinate 3,202, forward strand.
GAGACCGCAAGGCTGTTCGGGGTCGGTGGCGGCGTAGATCTCCTGGCCCACCCGCATCGCCGCCTCGCCATGCACCAGATAGCCGCGGCGCTTGAGCGTGCCGCGGAACTGGCTGCGCGCCACCACCTCCTGGCCGGGGTAGCAGCCCTTCTTGAAGTTCACGCCGCCCACCGACTCGTAGTTGAGCATCTGCGGCACGAAGGCCTCGAAGACAGGCTGGCTCACCATGGCCACGCCGCTGCGGACCTCGCCCCAGAGCCAGTCCTCGTGCCGCAGGGCCGGGCCGGCCGGCAGTGCCGTAGCCTCAGGTGCCACCCAGAGCGCGCGCGGTACGCCGTCGGATGGGTAGAGATGCACCAGATGGGCCTCGCCCAGCGCCTGACAGGTCCAGGGACGGGCCGCCTGTGCGCTCAGCGTCTGCAAGGCAGGACCGGCCACGCCGCAGAGGGCCGTGCTGTCCGTGGCATCGCTGAGCTTGACCTTGGCGCGCAGCACGAACATGGA
>JAIERT010000120.1 GCA_019746735.1 Burkholderiaceae bacterium
ACATAGGCCAGGGTCAGCGAGAGGTGTTTGCTCGGTGCCCAGGCGATGAAGAGGTCTTTCCAGTCGTCTTCGGCCAAGCCGTTGCCCAGGCCCGAGGCCGCGCCCAGGGCCTCGAGGTTGTTGGGCTTCTTGCGGTATTCGGCACCGATGGCCAAGTTCTTCCGGAGCAGGTAGGCCACCGAGACTTCGGTCTGCAGGCTGCGGCTGCTGCGGGCCTGGGCCTTGCCGCCAAAGCCGAGCAGGCCGTTCTGGTTGGCGTTGGTGGAACGCACGGTGGCGTTGAGCAGCAGGCCCTGGCCCAGGAAGAGCTTGGTGGCGTTGACATACACGTCGGTACCGCTGTCTTTGACACCCAGGAAGTCGAAGACGGATTGCAGCGAACCCGGCTTGACCTGCTTGTGCTCCAGGCCTACCGCGATCTGCGGCATCCAGCTGTCGCTTTCGAGGATGGCGTCACCGGCCACCTTGACCTTGAGGCCCAGCACGTCCATCTTGATGTGCTGGCCCGGCTGCACGCCGAAGGCGGCCACGCCGTTGAGCGCGATGCTGGGCGAGGCATCGAAGTCCTGCCGCGCCAGGGAGAACTCGACGCGGTCCTTCAGGCCCAAGGCCACGCCGTAGCTGCTGAGGCTGTAGTCCTGGGTGACGGCGCGTGTGAGGTAGCTGCTGACGCCGATCTCCCCCTCCGTGGCATTGCTGCCGATCACGGCCCAGGGGGTGAGGCCACCGCCGGCCGAGCCGGTGATGGAACTGACGCCGCCAGTCAGCAGCAGCTTGCCTGTGTCGGCCTGGGCCAGGCCGGTCATGAGCGCCAGCCAGGACAGCGTGGCGTACCGGAAGATGGTTTTCATCGGGTGGACTCCTCGTAGATGTACAAGCCGGCTGGCCTGCCTACGGGATACGCACCCGGGGAAGAAACGGATTCAGAAGGGCCGAAATATTTTCAACGCCCCGGCCGCGCATGGGGCGCTGCGCCATCGGGCGGCCTGGCGCCGCACGGTCTCAGAGCATGCGCTGGATCAGGCTGCCCTTGAAAAGCACAGGGCCGGTGGGCCCGCCCGCGCCGGGCACGCCGCCGCGTGGCTCCAGGCTGATGGCCAGCGTGGGCACTTCGCGCACATCGGCTTCGGCCGCGGTGAGCTTGACCAGCGGGCCCTGCCCCAGCACGCCCAGCGAGCGCGGCGCGCCCGAGGGCGGCAGAGCCCAGAGCTGCAGGGAGCGGTCGCCCCCCTCCTGGAAGCCGCTCACGCGCTGCAGCACCAGGGTGTTGTTCGTCGGGTCGATGGTCACCAGCATGGACGCGGTCGATTTCTCGTCGGCCAGCACCGCCACATACTGGATCTGCGGCGTGGCCTGCAGCTGCTGGCGCAGCTCGGCGATCTGCGCGCCCGCCTCGCTGCGCAGGCCCTGGTTGACCTGCAGACCCACCACCACGGCCGCCACGGTCGCGCAAACCCCAGCCGCCGCCATCGTCCGCCACAGCGCCAGACTTTGCCACCAGCCGATAGCACCCCTGGGCGGGGTTGCAAGTCGCGGCGTGGTCTCGAGCTGCAGCTGGTTCTGGATCCGGGTCCAGACGTAGGGCGGTGGTGTGATCGCCGGCTGCAACTCGGTCAGGCTGGCCATGCGGCCCAGCCAGTGCTGGCAGGCAGCCTGCACCGCGGGCTGTTGCCGTGCCAGGGTTTCGAAGCGACGGCGGGCCCCGCCGCGCAGCGTACCCAGGGCGTAGCTGGCCGCCAGGCGGTCCAGCAATTCGGGATGCTCGTGCAGTCTCATGGTCGTGCTTCAGATGGTGCCGGCCATGCAGCCGCGCAATTGGATCAGGCCACGCCGGATCCAGGTCTTGACCGTGCCCAGCGGCAGGCGCAGCTGCTCGGCCAGCTCATGGTGGCTGAGGTCACGCAGATAGGCCAGGCTGAGCACCTGGCGCTGGGCCTGCTCCAGCTGCTGCAGGCAGCGGTGCAAGGCCCGCGCCTGCTGGCTGGCCTGGACTTTATCCATGGGATTGGGTGCGTCGCCCTCGAGCGTGTCTGCCAGGGTCTCGTCGAGTTCATCGGTGCGGTCGGCCCGCTCGGCTGCACGGCGACGCAAAAGGTCCAGCGCACGGCTGCGCACGATCAGGCCCATCCAGGCCATGGGCGGGCTCAGGCTGGCGCGGTAGTCGCCTGCCGACCGCCAGATCGTCAGATAGCTTTCCTGCACCACGTCTTCGGCCCATTCGGGGTTGCGCACGACCCGCATGGCCAGGCCAAACAGCACAGAGGCGCTTCGGTCGTACAGGACCTTGAGCGCGCTCGCATCCTGCCGGGCCACGCGGTCCAGCAGGGTGGTCAATTCCAGATCACGGGTATCAGGCTGCATGCCGGGATTGTGCTTGATTCGCCTGGGTCTCGCGCTTGGGCCCGCCGGCACCACCGGTGGGTAGCGCCAGCGCACAGGCAGGGCGTGGCAGTTGGGCAGCATGGTGGGAATACGGCGCCATCGTCGCGGCGGATTCAGCGCCGTGCATAGGCAGCAGGACTGGAGGGTCTTTTGAATCCAGCCGTACCGGCGCTGCGTATCCCCCGTGTCGATCTGCTTTGCAGCGACGCCGGCCCGGCCGGCTCCTTTCTTTTCATTGCACGAGGAAACCACCATGATGAACCGCACCCTCACTGCCCTGGCGGCCGCCAGCCTCTTGTCTGCCTGCGCCATGTCTGGCGGCAGCCCGACCCTGCCGAGCTCGGCGCAAACCGGTGTGCCCGAGGCCGTCAAGGTGCCCGCGGGCCACCGGGCCGTGATGGAAACCGTGGGCGTGGGCGAGATCACCTATGAGTGCCGCGCCAAGAAGGATATGGCCGGGGCGTTTGAATGGGTCTTCGTCGGCCCCGAGGCCCGCCTGCTGGACCGCAGCGGCAAGGATGTGGGTCGTTACTACGGCCCGCCGGCCACCTGGGCCAGCAACGACGGCTCGCGCCTGACCGGCACCCAACTGGCGGTAGCGCCCGGCGGTGAGGGGAACATCCCGTTGCAGCTGGTCAAGGCCAACCCGGCCATGGGCATGGGCGCGATGCAGGGCGTGAGCCACATCCAGCGCCTGGCCACCCGTGGTGGCGTGGCACCGGCCACCGCCTGCGGCATGGGCAATGTGGGCCAGAAGTCGGTGGTGAAGTACCAGGCCGACTACATCTTCTGGCGCGCGGTCTGAGGACAGTCTGAGACCCGGCTCAGGCGAGCCGGGTCTTGTGACGCGCGATCTGCGCCTTCACCTGGGCCGGTGCCGTGCCGCCCAGGGTGGCGCGTGCGTTGAGCGAGCCGCGCAGCGAGAGCACGTCATAGACGTCTTTCTCGATCTTGGGGTGGAAGCCCTGCAGCACGGTGAGCGGCAGTTCGGACAGATCGCAGGCGTGGCTCACTGCGGCCTTGACCGCATGCGCCACGGTCTCGTGCGCATCGCGGAAGGGCAGGCCCTTCTTGACCAGGTAGTCGGCCAGGTCGGTGGCCGTGGCGTAGCCCTTGAGCGCGGCCTGTTCCATGGCTTGCGCGTTGACGGTGATGCCGCCTTCGAGCTGGCCGGTGGCCGGGTTGGGCTGGCCACCCACCATCTCGGTGAAGATGCGCAGCGTGTCCTTGAGCGTGTCCACCGTGTCGAACAGCGGCTCCTTGTCTTCCTGGTTGTCCTTGTTGTAGGCCAGGGGCTGGCCCTTCATCAGGGTGATCAGGCCCAT
>JAIERT010000068.1 GCA_019746735.1 Burkholderiaceae bacterium
GGTAGGCGCGCTGCGCGGTCATCATGTTCACGAGCTCGGCCGTCAGGTCCACGTTGGAGTCTTCCAGCGCGCCGGCGCGCGTGGCGCCGAACTTGCCCTGACCGGGCTGGCCCATGAGTGGCTGGCCCGAGGCGAAGGTCTCGGCCCAGTTGTTGTTGCCGATGGGCTCCAGGCCCTGCGGGTTGCGGAAGTCCGCCAGCGCCAGCATGCCGGCCGCCTGGGTCTGGCCGTTGGAGTAGCGCGCGGTCACCACACCCTGCTCCGAGATCGACAGGCCAACGAAGGAGCCGGCGGTGTAGCCGTTCTGCGTCAGGTCGGTTACGCCGAAGGCCGCGGCGTACTGGGTCACGTTCGAGATGTCGAAGGTGGCCACGATGTCCGGCGTGACGGCCGATGCGGTGGGGATGGTCACCGTGGGCATGACGACGGGGGAGGTCAGCTGGCCCGTGCTGTCAAAGCGCATGCTGAACAGCGGGGTGTTGGCGACGTTGGTGGGCGGGGCATTGGCATCCCATACCTGCCAGACGTCTTCTGCCGGCGGGCCGACCACGGAGGTGTCGCGGGTGAAGTAGACGCTGAACAGTTCGGGATTGCCCTGGGAGTCATAGACGTTCAGTGCCGTGCCGTAGGTGGTGTAGGGCGGTGTGTCGGTCACCCGGTTGTAGACCGTGGTGTCGGCGGCGTTGAGGTTGAACTCGGCCGTGATGGTGGTCGTGGCCTGGGCCGGAATCGGCGCGCCCGTGGGCAGGGCCAGCGGGCCGGGGGTGGTGCTGGTGGGCACGCCGGCCGTGGTGGTGGGATAGCCCAGCACCTGTGCGCCCGAGTTGGTGATGATGGTGCCGTCGTTGGCCAGCTTGAAGTTGCCCGAGCGGGTGTAGGCCGTGGTGCCATCCTGTAGCAGCAGCTGGAAGAAGCCAGCGCCGTTGATGGCCACGTCCAGCGTGTTGCCCGTGATGCTGAGGTTGCCCTGCGTGAACTGCTGGGACACGGCGTCCAGCGCCACGCCCAGGCCGGCCTGGTTGCTGCCGCCGGCGCCGATGGACGAGGCCACCAGCTCCGAGAACTCGGCACGCGAGTACTTGAAGCCCGTGGTGTTGGCGTTGGCGATGTTGTGGCCGATCACGTCCAGGTTCTTGCTGGAGGCATTGAGGCCGGAAAGACCAGTCTGGAATCCCATGGTGTGTTCCTTCGGGGTTTAGAAAACGGCGGCGATCTTCGAGTACGGCACGCTCTGGCCGCTCAGCAGATCGAGGTTGAGGAGACCGTTGGCCGTGCCCACGGCCAGCACGCGGTCGCTGCTGTAGGTGGTGGCGGCCACGGCTTCGCTGTTGTTGACGGCGGTGACGCGGTAGCTCAGGCTGGGGTAGTTCTTGTAGTCCGACGCATCCCAGGTGAAGGAGTTGCGGCCGGCGTCCATGGCGCCCGAGGTGATGGTGTCGAGCACCACGCCCGAGGGCGAGAGGATCTCGATCTTGACCTGGCTGGCCTTGCCGCCCAGATCGAAGGCCGAGCCGGCCATGCCCGTGGTCGCGTCGCGCCACAGGGTGTTGCCCGGGATCAGCACGTCGCGGCCCACCAGTGCTGTGCCCTGCAGCACCTGCATGGCGTTGAACTGGGTGTTCATGCTCTTCATGGTCTCGTTGAGCTGCTGGATGCCGCTGACCGTGTTGATCTGCGCCATCTGCGTCGTCATCTGCGCGTTGTCCATGGGGTTGAGCGGATCCTGGTTGTTGATCTGCGCAACGAGCAGCGTGAGGAAGCGGTCCTGCATCTCGGCGGCCGAGTTCGGTCCGGCGCCCGCCGTGGGCGTCGGCGTGTAGGTGTAGTTGTTGACGGTGGTGACCATGGTCGTCCTTACTGGCCGAGCTGCAGCGTCTTGAGCAGCAGGGTCTTGGCCGTGTTCATGACCTCGACGTTGTTCTGGTACGAGCGCGAGGCCGAGATCATGTTGACCATTTCCTCCACCGCATTCACGTTGGAGTGGCTCACATAGCCTTCGGCGTCGGCCGAGGGGTGGCTGGGTTCGTAGACGCGGCGCGCCGGCGTCTGGTCTTCCTGGATGTTGCGGATCTTCACCCCCGCGGTCGCCGAGCCGTCCATGGGCACGGTCTCGAACACCACCTGGCGCGCCTTGTAGGTCTGGCCGTCCGGGCCGGCCACGGCGTCGGCGTTGGCCAGGTTGGAGGCCACCACGTTGAGGCGCTGCGACTGCGCGCTGATCGCGCTGCCGGAGACGTTGAAGATGGAGAACATGGACATGATGGTCTTCCTGGTTCAGCCGTTCACTGGCCCGAGATCGCGCTCAAGATCGTGCGCGAGCTGCCGTTAATGAAACGCAGGGTCGATTCGTAGCGCACCGCGTTGTCGACGAAGTTGCCGCGCTCGCGGTCCAGGTCGACGGAGTTGTTGTCCAGCGCCGGCTGTACCTGCGGGGCGTAGCCCATGCTCGAGCCCAGCGTGCCTTCACGCGGGGTGAGCGGCAGGTGTGCCGGGTGGGCAGTGGCCGCGGGCCGTGCGCTGCCGGGCAGTTCTTTGCCCGACAATGCGGCGCTCATGGCGTCCTTGAAGTTGAGGTCGCGCGCCACATAGCCCGGCGTGTCGGCGTTGGCGATGTTGCTGGCGATGGTGCGCTGGCGTTCGGCGCGCAGCACCAGGGCCTTCCCATGGAAGTCCACCGTGCTGGTCAGTTTGTCGAACATGTCACACCTCTGCTTTCGGATGGGGTGGCGCTGGAGGGCGCGTCTGGAGGGACCCCGTGCGGAAATTGTGGTGAAAAAGCGCGCATTTGCCCCCTTTGCGCCTTACGCCTGTCCGTATAGTCGGCACGGTGGGTGTAGTTCCTGAGCTCTTTTTTGTAACACCGCACCCCAGACACTGGCAGAAGGACCCGGCATGGACACCACGCGCTTATTTGCTGCGATCCGCAAGCATCTTGCGGTGGGCCTGGCCCTGCTCGCCGCCTGTCTCTGGGTGCCCGCAGGGGCCCAGGCAGTGCGCAGCGAAGCCGATCTGCCCGCCCTGGCCCGCCAGTGGCTGGACCAGAACCTGCCCCTGCACGCCGCCCGTGCCGAGCAGCCCCTGCGCTTGCGCGCCACGCTGGGCGCGCTCGACGCCCGCCTGCGCCTGGCACCCTGCGCCCGGGTCGAGGTCTATCTGCCGTCGGGCAGCCGCCTCTGGGGCAGCAGCCGCGTCGGCCTGCGCTGCCTGGATGGCGCCACCCGCTGGAATGTGACCCTGCCCGTGACCGTACAGGCCCTGGGCAGCGCCTGGGTCTTGCGCCGCGATGTGTCCCAGGGCGATGTCCTGTCGGCCGCCGATCTGGTGGCCGACGAAGTGGATTGGGCCGCCGAGTCCAGCCCTGTGCTGGCCGGGCGTGATGCCTGGGCCGGCCAGGTGGCCGCCCGCCCGCTGCGCGCCGGACAGACCCTGCGCGAGAACCTGGTGCGGGCCGAGCAGGTCTTCCAGGCCGGTACCCAGGTGCGGGTGCTCGTGCAGGGGGGGGGCTTCCAGATCAGCGCCCAGGCCCAGGCCCTCTCGGCCGGCGTCGTGGGCCAGTCAGCTCGGGTCAAGATGGAGAGTGGGCGCGTGCTAACTGTGAAGGTGCTCGATGCCCGGACCGTGCGGGCCGAGATTTGAGGCCCGCGCGCGACAAGACGAGGAAGAAACAGGGAAAGAAAAGCCTCAAGTCGGTCATGATGCTGCCGATAGCCTACGTACGGGGCTG
>JAIERT010000033.1 GCA_019746735.1 Burkholderiaceae bacterium
TGATCAGGCGCGAGATGCCGCTGGCCACCAGGGCGCAGGCCATGAGCGTGAGCACCAGGGCATGGCCGTCCACCATTTCCATCACGATGATGAAGGCGGTCATCGGCGCCTGGGTGACGGCGGCCAGGAAGCCGACCATGCCCAATGCGATCAGCGTGGTGCGGTCCGGGTGCGCCGTGAGCAGCGCGATGTCATGCCCCAGCCCGCCGCCGATGGCCAGCGAGGGCGCGAAGATGCCGGCTGGCACGCCGGCCCAGGCCGTCAGCCAGGTGGCGATGAACTTGAGCGGCATGTAGAGCACCGAGCTCTCGTGCGAGGCACCTTCGAGGATGGCGCGCGTGGTGGTGGTGCCGCTGCCGAAGGTGGCGCCCAGGCTGACCACGCCGATCACGGCCACCACCAGCCCGCAGACGGCGGCGAAACGCACGGGGTAGCGGCGGCGCCAGGCGGAAAACCGGTCCGGCCCCAGACCCGAGAGCGAAACCACGAGCAGGCGCGCAAACAGCCCGCCGGCCAGCCCGCAGCACACGGCCACCAGCAGGCCGGGCCAGAACAGCGACCAGCTGACCGGGTTGACGTGGATGACGCCGAAGTAGTTGCCGTTGCCGTAGACCGAGACGGCCATGAGGCCGCCGAGCACGATGGCCGCCATGATGAGGCCGGTGCTGCGCTGCTCGGGCCGGCGCGTGAGCTCCTCGATGGCGAACATGATGCCGCCCAGCGGCGTGTTGAAGGCGGCGGCGATGCCGGCCGCACCGCCGGCGACCAGCAGGCTCTGGTCGGACACGCCGCTGTGCTGCGGCAGCCAGCGGCGCGCGCTGTGCATGACACCCGCGGCAATCTGCACCGAGGGGCCCTCGCGCCCCAGCGAGAGCCCGCCCAGCAGGCCCCAGGCTGTGAGCACCATCTTGGCGACGGTCAGGCGCAGCGAGACGAAGACATGGCGCACGGGTGCACCGAGTCCGGGCGTGAGCGCGGCCATGACCTGCGGAATACCCGAGCCCGCCGCGCCCGGCGCGAACTTGCGTGTGAGCCAGACGATGGCCGCCGTGCACAAGGGCGTCCAGATCAGCGGCGACCACCATTGCCAGGCCGCGAGTTCATGGAAGAGATCCTGCGCGCGCTCGCTGAGCCAGGTGAAGACCACCACGGTCAGTCCCGAGAGCACGGCAAAGGTCAGGACCACGGCGCGCGTCATCCACGGGCGCCAGTCGGACAGCTCCTTGCGGAGCGAGCTCTGGACGTCGGGATGGGAACGCATGCGCTGGGTCTGAAAGAGTCAGGAGTACTGGGGATACCGGGCCATCATACGGGCCGTGCATTGCGTCATGCAAAAGACGTGCCCGGGGAGGCCAAGGAATACGCGCCCGCACCGCAAGGCTTGGTCTCAACCTGCGGTTGAAATGCCTTGTGGCTGCGGCTCACATGCCCTTCGGGCCCATGTGACCCTGCGCCGCAAAGCATGGCATCAGCTATTCAGCTGCTGCCATGCCTTGTCCAGCCGCTTGATGCTGACGGGCTGGGGGGTGCGCAGCTCCTGCGCAAAGAAGCTCACGCGCAGCTCTTCCAGCAGCCAGCGGAATTCCTGCAGGCGCTCGTCCATGACACCCTTGCGCTCGGCCACCAGGCGCCAGTAGCGTTGCTCCTGCGGCCTGAGCTCGGCCAGGCGTGCGGCGTCGCGCGCGGGATCGGCGCGGTATTTGTCCAGGCGCAGGGTGATGGCCTTGAGGTAGCGCGCATAGTGCTGCAGCTGCGGCCAGGGGGTCTGGGCCAGGAAACGCTTGGGCATGAGGCGCTGCAGCTGCTGCGTGCAGTCGGCCGTGGCCTCGGGCGCGTTCTTGCTGTCCTTGATCTTGCGGGCGGCGATGGCGTATTCGGTGAGGATCACGCCCGCCAGACGCGCCACCTCGTTGGCGATCAGCGTGAGCCGGCCCCGGCCCTCCTCCAGCCGCTTCTTGAAGTCGAACTCGTCGGCGGGCAGCGGGTCGAGCAGGAAGGCGCGCTCCAGCGCCACGTCGAGGATCTGGGCGCGCAGCTCTTCCATCGTGCCCAGCGGCATATAAGCCACGGCCATCTTCTGCAGCTCGGGGATGTTCTTCTCGAGGTACTTGAGCGCGTCCTTGATCTGCAGCGCGAACAGGCGGCGCAGGCCGCCGCGGTGCCTGGCTGCCGCGACCTCGGGTTCGTCGAAAACCTCGATGCTCACGGCGTCGTTCTGGTCGATCAGCGCGGGAAAACCGATCAGCGTCTGGCCACCCTTGCGGATCTCCATGAGCTCGGGCAGCTCGCCGAAAGTCCAGGCGGTGTAGCGCTGCTCGGCCGGCACCGACGGTGCGGCGGGCGCGGGCTTGCCGCCCTTGTTCGGCGTCTGCGGCGCCGCCCCGGTCTTGGCAGGAGCAGCCGTCGTCTGCGGCGCGAGCTTGAGCCCGGCCAGGGCCTGGAAGGCACCGCGCGCTTGCGCGCCCAGTTCGGCCTTGAGCGCGCCGAGATTGCGACCCGTCCCCAGCTGGCGGCCGTGTTCGTCCACCACGCGGAAGTTCATGAAGAGATGCGGCGCCAGCATGTCGAGCTTGAAATCGGCGCGCTTGACGTCCAGGCTGGTGATGTCGCGCACCTGCTTGAGCAGCGCGTCCGTCAGGCCGCCACGACCGAAGGCCTCGTCCGTGCCCATCGCCTCAGCAAGCTTGGCCGCCGATTCGGGCAAGGGCACAAACCGGCTGCGTGGGCGCTGCGGCAGGCTCTTGAGCAGGGCCTGGATCTTGTCCTTGAGCATGCCCGGCACCAGCCACTCGCAACGCTCCTCACTCACCTGGTTGAGCACGAAGAGCGGCACGGTGACGGTGACCCCGTCGCGCGGGTCGCCGGGCTCGTGCAGGTAGCTGGCCGCGCAGTCCACGCCGCCCAGGCGGATGGTCTTGGGGAAGGCGCTGGTGGTGATGCCCGCGGCCTCGTGGCGCATGAGTTCCTCGCGCGTGAGCTTGAGCAGATTCGGATTGCTCCTGCTGGCCTCGCGGTACCAGCGCTCGCACTCGTAGCCGCTGCAGATCTCGGCCGGCAGCTGCTGGTCGTAATAGGCGTAGATCAGCTCGTCGTCCACCAGCACGTCCTGCCGGCGCGACTTGTGTTCGAGCTCCTCCACCTGGCGAATCAGCTTCTGGTTCGCGGCCAGGAAAGGCAGCTTGGTCTCCCACTCGCCGGCCACCAGGCCTTCGCGGATGAAGATCTCGCGCGCGGCCACCGGGTCCACCTTGCCGTAGTTCACACGGCGACCGCTGTAGACCACGATGCCATAGAGCGTGGCGCGCTCCAGCGCCACCACCTCGGCCGCCTTCTTTTCCCAGTGCGGGTCCAGCAGCTGCTTCTTGAGCAGATGGCCGGCCACCTGCTCGATCCACTGCGGCTCGATGGCCGCAATGCCGCGGCCGAACAGGCGTGTGGTCTCCACGAGTTCGGCCACCACGATCCAGCGGCCCGGCCGTTTGCTCAGGTGCGCGCCCGGATGGCGGAAGAACTTGATGCCGCGCGCGCCCAGGTATTCACCGGCGCTGGCCTCTTCTTCGAGCTTGCAGCCCACGTTGCCCAACAGGCCGGCCAGCATGGACAGGTGCAGTTGCTCGTAACTCGCGGGTGTGCTGTTGATCTGCCACTTGTGTTCGGTGACGACGGTCAGCAGCTGGCTGTGGATGTCGCGCCACTCGCGCACGCGACGGATGTTGACGAAGTTCTGGCGCAGCAGCT
>JAIERT010000162.1 GCA_019746735.1 Burkholderiaceae bacterium
ATTTCAGATTCCTTGGAAATCAATGAGGGGCTGCAGCGGCCGCAGGGGCTGCAGCAGCTGCCAACGGCATATTGGTTGGGCGCCCAATCAGGGAGGCCTGCAGAGCCGCGTCAGCCAGCCAGAACTGCTGCTCCGTATTGATGGCAGCAATCACCGTGTTGACTTGATCTCTGGCATCCGCCAGCAGCTCGAAGACACCAATGATCATTCCGTTGTAGCGCAGCTGGTTCTCATCCGAAATTACTTTGCGGAGCGGGACCACCTCATCGCGGTGATGGCGTGCCACGTCATAGGCGGTCCGGTAGGCCGAATAGCTCTCGCGCAGACTTGAGCCAGCCGAGCGAACCGTGGCCTCCAATTGATTCGCGGCTGCCAGCGTGCGCGCGCTCATGGCATCGCGCCGCATCCCGCCCCAGTCGAAGATCGGCAACCGAACTCCAATCTCGTAGCCACGCGGATCGGAACGGCTACCCGATGCGCTGTCGGTATTCGTGTTGCGCATTGCCGTGAGCTCAATGTCGGTGAAGCTGGTAACGGTGGTCAGTCCCTGAGATCGGGCGAAGGCTTCATAGTTCGACAATGCGAGCCGAATATCCAGCCGGTTGCGCGTTGCGTACGTACCAGCAGTCTGGGGATCCATCGCCTGTTTGGGCAGATCGGGAAGACGCTCGGGCAGCTTGAGGTCTTTGGTCTGTGCTTCATCCAGGCCGAGGCGACGCACCAACTCCTCGCGTGTCGCCGTCGCCTGATGGTTGGCCGTCGCCAGTCGCGTCGCGGCATCGGCGTAGAACGCCTGTTCGCGGGCACGGCTGATGCGGCTGAAGTTACCAGCGGCCTGCATGCGACGCGCGATTTCCGCTGTCGCTTCCGCGCTCTCGTACACCTGACGAGCGTACCGAAGGGTCTGCTGGGCCGCAACTGCGCGCACCCAAGCCTGGCGGACCTGTGTGACCTGGTCTACCACGTCGCTGGTCAAACGCAGCTGTGATTGCTCGATACGGTAGCGGGAGACACCCTGGCGCGCTGGCAGCGTCAACAGATCCAGGAGGCCAAACGACAGCGAACGTCCGATCTCCAGCTCATCGCCTGCGACCATGCGCTCATAGCTGAAAAAGGGATTGGCGATGCGGCCGACCTGGGCCGCGTCGGCTGATTCTGCCCAACCCTGAGCAAGCAAGGCTTGCAGAGAAGCGCTGTTGACCAGGGCCAGCTGTACGGCTTCACGCTGGCCGAGCGGCTTGGCTAGAAGGGCCTGGGCCGCCTCGGCCCGCTCCTTGCGTTCCTGCTCCGTGCGCGAAAGTGTCAGCTTCTTCTCGGTGAAGCTGCTAGCCTCTTCATTCACACGATCGACGTTCTGCTCCAGGCTGACGCTAGCGCAGCCCGAAAGAACTGCCAGAGCTACGGCCGATACCGTGAGCTTGGCGCCGCGAGATGTCAGGGTGCGTCTCATGGCTTGGAACCTCCGTGATGCCCTTCATGGGCCGGGGCTGCAGGTGCCCCGTCCTTGGCAGGGTCCTCCGTTCTGGCTTCCCTGGCATAGGTGCGCCAGCCACCGATACGGCCGACGGTGTCGTTGGCCTCCTGCCAGGACTGGACCGGCTGGTCCGTGTAGGCCTGATAGCCGTTCAAGGGTGAGGTGTAGCTAAGCCGGGTCGGAGATTCCTGCGGCTTTTGCTCGGCCGTCGTCTGTGCCATGGCTGAGCTGGCAAGCAATGCCATGGCCCATGGAAGCAATTTCCCGAAAGACGGGCTATGGATAGGGATGGTCATGGATTCCTCTTGTGTTGAGACGTTGCTCTCAGGGAGGATTCTGTAAATTTGAGGCCGTCAGCAAGCTGACTTCAAGATTACATTTCTGTAATCTTGCTGACAGAGGTCCGAAACCCGTCAAACTGACATCCAGTCGGCTGTGGAGTGCATGCGCGTGAAGATATTGATCGTTGAGGACGAACATAAAACCGGGGAGTACCTGCGCCAGGGTCTGCGGGAAGCCGGCTTCGTGGTCGATCTGTCACGAGACGGCACCGACGGGCTGCACCAGGCGCTCGAAGAGTCCTACGATCTGGTCATCCTGGATGTCATGCTGCCGGGCATGGATGGCTGGCAAGTCCTGCAGGGCATACGCAAGCGCGGCTTGCAGATGCCGGTGCTGTTTCTGACAGCACGCGACCAAGTGGAAGACCGCATCAAGGGCCTAGAGCTTGGTGCCGACGACTATCTGGTCAAGCCCTTTTCTTTCGCCGAGTTACTCGCACGGGTGCGGACCATCCTGCGGCGCGGGCGCAGTGGTACAGAGCCGACCTCGCTGCTGGTGGCCGACCTGGAGCTGGACCTGCTGCGCCGCCGGGTTGCCCGGGGTGGCCGAAAAATCGATCTGACAGCCAAAGAGTTCGGACTGCTGGAGTTGCTGATGCGTCGCCGTGGCGAAGTCCTGCCGCGCTCCCTGATCGCCTCCCAGGTGTGGGACATGAATTTCGATGGAGACACCAATGTCATCGAGGTGGCGATGCGGCGGCTGAGGGTTAAGGTCGACGAGGGGCGTGATGTGAAGCTTATCCAGACGGTGCGCGGCATGGGCTACGTGCTGGAAGCCCCTGAGGAGTCCTAAGTGCTTCGTTCCCTGTCCCTGACTGCTCGTCTCACCCTGTTCTTCACGCTGCTCTCAGCAGTGATCCTCTTGGGCCTGGGCCTGATCTTTCTGGTCGCGTCCGAGCGCCATTTCATTGTCTTGGACGACATCGTCCTCCAAGACAAGCAGCGCCTGCTTGGAAAAATTCTTGCCAAGTCCAGCTCATCGCAAGACGCTCAAGTTCGATTAGAAGAGGCTCTGGACAATCACCACGGTCTGTATGTTCTGATCCAAGACACGCGAGATCATATTTTTTTCCAATCAGACGATTTCAACCTGCCCGACGCTGCCTTACTGCCCGAGCCCGGTAACGCCCCGAAATCCCTGCACTGGACCAGTCGCGACCGCGGTTACCACGGGCTGGCCCAGTGGTGGGAGACTCATCGCGGTGGGTCGACCCGTATGCTCATCCTGGTTGCCATTGATACCGAGCACCACACCCATTTCATGGCACAGCTGCAGCACACCCTGGTGTTGTATGCCGTCCTGGCTACCTTGGTCAGCGGGTTTGCAGGCTGGTTCGCGGCGCACCAGGGCATGGCCCCGCTGCGCGCCATGAAATCCCGAGCTTCCGTCGTCAGTGGCCAGCAGCTCAATCCTCGTATGCCGGTTGAGGCCGTACCCGTCGAAATGGCGGACCTGGCCAATGAGCTCAACCGCATGCTGGATCGCTTGCAACAGGACTTTCAGCGGCTGTCCGATTTCTCGTCTGATCTGGCACATGAGCTGCGCACGCCTATCAGCAATCTCCTGACGCAGACTCAGGTGGCGCTGTCCAACCGGCGCGATGCCGACACCTACCGGGACATCCTCGCATCCAACGCCGAGGAGTTCCAGCGCCTGGCGCGCATGGTGTCCGACATGTTGTTTCTGGCCAAGACCGAAGGGGGGATACAGCTTCCCAGCAAAGAGCTTTTCTCTGCTGCCCAGGAAGCGCAGGCTCTACTGGACTTTTACGAGGCCGTGGCTGATGAAAAAAGCATCCACATGAGCCTGTACGGCAGCGGCAACATCATGGGGGACCGGCTGATGTTTCGTCGAGCGTTAAGGAATATCTGAACAAGTCCACCGCGTTCACTCCTGAGGCGTTGATCGAGGCAAAGGAGAGATGACGATGA
>JAIERT010000372.1 GCA_019746735.1 Burkholderiaceae bacterium
CCAGCCGCATCGACGCCGTGCTCATGACGGCGCTGGTGCTGGCCGGCCAGCTCACCACCGCCATGCTGCTGGACCACTTTGGGGCGCTGGGCTTTGCGCAGAAGTCCATCTCGCTGGGCCGCGTCGGCGGGCTGGGCCTGATCCTGGCCGGCATCTGGCTGATCCGGCGCGGCTAGGCCCGGGCGGGCCGCCGCTCGACCACGTCGACGCCGATGCCATTGGGATCGCGCACCGCAAAGTGCCGGTCGCCCCAGGGCTCGTCGCGCAGTTCCACCTCGATCGGCGTGCCCAGGCCGCGGATACGGGCGTACTGCGCGTCGACATCGTCCACGTCGACGGTGATCCACATCCCCTGCCCCTGGAAGGCCGGGCGGTAGATCGGGGCCTGGAAATTCAGCCCGGGCTTCATGAAGCCCAGCTCGCTCTCACCCAGGCCCAGCAGCACGAACCAGCCGCCCTCGCCTTCGTACAGCACCTGGCAGCCGAACAGACGCACATAGAAATCGCGCGATTCCTGCACCTTCTCCGTGACCACCCCCGACCAGAATTTCATGGACGCTCTCCTTGTTCAAGAAGAGCCCATGGTAGGCAGCCTGGCCTCAGCGGTCTTGTAAAAAATCGACAGGCTGGCGCGCGTAGGCCGCCGGCGACAGGCCGGCAAAGCGCCGGAACTCGTGGCTCATGTGGCTCTGGTCGCTGTAGCCCAGGTCCGCCGCGAGCTCGGCCAGCGTGAGTGTGGAGTCCGTGAGCCGCCGCAGCGCGTGCTGGAAGCGTGCGATGCGCGCATAGAGCTTGGGGCCCACGCCCACCTCGAGCTGGAACTGGCGCTCGAACTGGCGCAGGCTCTTGCCGTAGACCCGCGCGGCTTGCGCCACCGGCATGCCCGTGAGGGCGAGGCCGCGGATGGCCAGGTCCAGAGGCAAGGCCGACGGCGGACAAGCCTGCAGATGCCGCTCCAGCAACGCGTCCAGCAGCGCGAACACCGGGCCCGCGGCAAGCTGTTCGGGCAGGTCCTGCAGATCGAAGGCCAGCAGGCCCTGGGCCGGCTCATGCGTGTCGGTCAGCTCGGCGGCGGCGGCGCGCAGGAAATGCCGGCTCTGGCCCGGATGAAAACGCACGCCGAGGTAATGCGCGCCGGATGCCAGCGCCACCTCCTGGCGGGTGGTCGTGGTGCCATAGACGCCGGCCTGCACCGAGGCGCCGTCGCCCACCAGCACCAGGTCGACGGCGCCGTCAGGCAGCAGGGTCTGGCGGTCATCGCGGTTGTGGCGGCTCAGCCAGTAGTGGCTGACATAGGGACGCAGAGCCGGCGCAGGCCGGGCGATCAGCAGCGGGTCGGAGGGCGTCATCGCCTGCGCAAGGCGCCAGCGGCTTCAGCCCTGGGGCGCCTTGTAACGCTGGTGCAGGATGCGCACGCGCTGCACATAGACCTGGGTCTCGGCATAGGGCGGCACGCCGGCGTACTTCTGCACCGCATGCGGGCCGGCGTTGTAGGCGGCCGTAGCCAGGGTGATGTCGCTCTTGAAGCGCACCAGCATCTGGGCCAGGTAGCGCGCGCCGCCGTGGATGTTCTCGCGCGGATGGCGCGGGTTGGCCACGCCGAGCTCACGGGCCGTGGCCGGCATCAGCTGCATGAGCCCGATCGCACCCTTGGGCGAGCGGGCGTTGACGTTGAAGCCCGATTCGGCATGGATCACGGCCCGCACCAGGGCCGGGTCCACGTTGTACAGGCGCGCGGCCTGCTCGATCTCGCTTGCATAGGCATGCAGGTGCAGACGCGTGACGTTCCAGTTCACCGTGGACTTGGGGTTGCAGGCATAGCAGCCGTAGTTCAGCACCACATAGCGTTCGTGCGCCGGCGGCCGGTCGGAGAAGGACGGGGTGCCGTCGTTCGATAGATAACGGTAGACCTTGGGGCTGGGCTTGGGCAGGTCCTGGGGCGGTGTGCCCGGCGTGGCCTCCTGCGCCCGGGCCGGGCCGATCAGCAGGACCAGGCAGGCCAGGGCCGGGCCGGCGAGATGCGCCCAGCGGGGACGGTAAGGGGAGCGGGCCGCCATGGATGTCGGGATGAGAACAGCTGTTGCGCCCGATTTTCCCGCCAAATCGCGGTTCTGACCAGCCGTACAGCGGCCGGAAGCGGCCTCTTATCCGGGCTTGTGGGCAAAGCGGTGTCCGGGCTCGTGCGCCCCCCGGTGCCGCGGGGCGGTCGCGTCGTGGGATCATCGCCATCCCTTTCCCCGCTTCCTTCGCATCGCCATGACCGACCGCCTGCTCCAACTCGCCAACTCGCCCTGGTCCGCCCCGCTGTTGCGTCTGCTCGCTCTGCCCCAGCCCAGGCCGCTGCCGCGCAAGACCAGCGCCTACGCCCGGCAGGAGCTGGCGGGCCGCCGCGTGCTGCTGAGCACCCTGGATGGGGCGGCTGCGCCCGAGCTGCACACCTGGCTGCAGGCCCAGGGTGCCGTGCTCGGCGGCACCGATGCGCTGGACCTGGTTGTGCTGGATCTGCGCGGTCTGGACCACCCGGCCCAGCTCGGTCAGCTGCGCATCCGGCTGCAGCCAGCCGCATCACGTCTGGCCCTCGGCGCCCGCGTGCTGGTGCTCGCCCCGGCACAGGCCGGCAGCGCTGCGACCACCGCAGCCGTTGCGGCGGTGGAAGGTTTCGTGCGTTCGCTGGCCAAGGAGATCGGGCGCCGCGGTGCCACGGCCAATCTGCTGCGGCTACCCGCGGGTCTGGACACCGCGGCCCTCGCGCCGCTGCTCGATTTTTTCGGCAGTGCGCGCTCGGCCTATGTCTCGGGCCAGGCTCTGCGCCTGCAGCCAGCCACGGCGACCGCCCCGACCTTCCCTCTGCTGCAGGGCCGCACGGCCCTGGTCACCGGCGCGGCCGGTGGCATCGGTGCGGCCACGGCACGGCGCCTGGCGGCCGACGGTGCGCATGTGATCTGCGTCGACGTGCAGGCCGCCGACGTGCCCCTGCAGCGCGTGGCCAACGAGATCAACGGTCTGGCCCTGGCGCTGGACATCACGGCCCCCGACGCCCCTGCGCACTTCGTCGCCGCGGCCCAGGCCCGCGGCGGCCTGGACGTGCTGGTGCACAACGCCGGCATCACGCGCGACCGCACCCTGGGCCGCATGTCGGCGTCGGAATGGGATAGCGTGCTGGCCGTCAACCTGCAATCCATCCTCGCTATCGACGCCGCGCTCGATGCCGCAAGTGCGCTGCGGCCCGGCGCGCGCGAGGTCTGCCTGGCCTCGATCAGCGGCATCGCGGGCAATGCGGGCCAGACCAACTACGCCGCCAGCAAGGCCGGCCTGATCGGTTATGTGCGTGCGCGTGCGGCGGAGTTGCAGGCCTCGGGTGGCACCATCAACGCCGTGGCGCCGGGCTTCATCGAAACCGCGATGACGCAGAAGATGCCCCTCATGGTGCGTGAAGCCGGCCGCCGCCTCAACGCGTTGAAGCAGGGCGGCCTGCCCGAGGACGTGGCCGAGGCCATCGCCTTCCTCGCGCGGCCCGACGCCGCGGCCGTCAACGGGCAGGTGCTGCGGGTGTGCGGGCAGTCGCTGCTGGGGGCCTGAGTCCCGACACCCTCTCCACCAGATGCAGATGCGCGGGCACCCGTGGAACCGGCTCCGCCGGGCCACTGGGTGCGCCCCCCCTTGAGGGGGGAGACGCGCAGCGGCTCAGGGGGTATTTCTTTCAGTGCGCTTTATCCCAGTTCGGCCCCACCCCCACCTCGGCCAGCAGCGGCACCTTGAGCTTGGCGACGCCGGCCATGATCTTCGGGATCTCGCGGCGCAGCCAGT
>JAIERT010000159.1 GCA_019746735.1 Burkholderiaceae bacterium
TCGTCCTGGCTGGCGTCCAGCCCGGGGAACAGCACCTCGGTATAGCCGAACTGCGTGAAGTCCCGCACCCGCATGGGGTAGAGCTTGCCGATCAGATGATCACACTCGTGCTGCACCACACGGGCGTGAAAACCTTCCACCGTGCGGTCGATCGGGTCTCCATACTGATCAAAGCCCGTGTATCGGATGCGCTGCCAGCGCGGCACCACGCCACGCAGGCCGGGCACCGAGAGGCAGCCCTCCCAGCCCAGCTCCTCCTCTTCGCCCAGCGGCGTGATCACCGGGTTGCACAGCACCGTGCGCGGCACGATGGGGGCGTCCGGATAGCGCGGATTGGGCGCACCACTGCCGAAGATCACCACCTGCAGATCCACACCGATCTGCGGCGCGGCCAGGCCGGCGCCGTTGGCCGCGGCCATGGTGTCGAGCAGATCGGTGACCAGCAGATGCAGGGCATCGGTATCGAATTCGGTCACGGGCTGGGCCACGCGCAGCAGGCGCGGGTCACCCATCTTGAGGATGGTACGGACGGTCATGAGGGTATCGCTCGGTTCTCCAGGCTGCGAGCATAAACCGCGGGGCACGGACCCGGCACAATGCAGACCCATGTCCTTCGACCCGACGCCCCCGCCCGGTCCGCTGACCGCGCCGCTATCGGCCCTGGCGCGAGCCGTCTACCTCGGCCTGGCCCTGCTCTTCCTGGTCCTGGGCATCCTGGGTGCCTTCCTGCCCGTGCTGCCCACCACGCCCTTCATCCTGCTCTCGGCCTGGGCCGCGGCACGCAGCTCGCCACGCCTGTTGGGCTGGCTGGAGAGTCACACGGCCTTCGGCCCCATGATCCGCGACTGGCGACGGGGCGGCGTGGTGAGCCGCAAGGCCAAGTGGATGTCGAGCGGCTTCATGGTGGCCTCAGGCGGCTGGCTGCTCTGGAGCAACCACCCGCGCTGGGCGGCCTGGGCGGCGATCGCCTGCATGGGCACCGTCGCGGTCTGGCTGTGGCGGCGGCCGGAGCGGCACGCCGAGGACGCGGAATCCCACTGAGCCGGCACGCAGGGCTCACGCCCAGGCCAGCCCCCAGCGCCCAAGCACTCGCTTGAGCAGATCGGACAGGCGGGTCTTCCAGGCCGGCCAGGTCACCTTGCTGAAATATTGCCAGGTCGACAGGTTCTGCCGCAGCAAGCCATCGGCCGACGACTCGCCCGCATCCCGGGCCTTGAGCCAGAGCGCCACGGCCCTGTCCGTATCGCGCGGCACGCCGTCACCGCGCGCGAGCATCAAGGCGGCATCCATCATGGCCCGAACAAAACCCCGATCAGCTGCGGCCACAAACCATTCCAGAGCCTTGGGCTTGTCCACCGCCCGGCCGATGCCGAAGTAATACAGGCCGCCCGTACAGGCAAAGCCTCCCGGCCTGAAAGCGTCGATCGCATCCTGGCAGATCTGTGCGGCACGTTGCATGTCCGGCTTGTAGCCATACCGCCCGGAAGCCACGATGGGCAGCAAGGCCTCCAACGCCCAATCACTGCCGACCCCCACTGCACGTTCCAGCAAGGGGACCGCATCCAGCGGTGTCTTACCCTTGAGCAACACATGAGCCCTCGCGGTCAGGGCATTCTCATTGCCCGGGGTCAGAGCCAGCGCCTTTTCCGTTGCCATCAGCACCAGATCATCCTTGTCCGCGGCCAATGCCATGGAGGCCATGCCCGCCCAGGCACCCGCATGGTCCGGATTGATCTGAGTGGCCAGCTCGTATTGCCCGTAGGCCTCTTGCATCCGTTGCGCCTGGTGCAGCGCTACCGCCTTGTAGTAGGCATAGTCGCTCTGCAAGAGCTTGATGCCGGGATTGGCTGGGTAATCCTTGGTCAACCCGGAGATGAAGCGCTCCATCTCCGGCCAGGAACCACCCCACTTGGGCTGCAAAAATTGCAGATAGATCTGGGGCGTGAGGATGCCCCCTGCCAGATCTCGCAGGCTGGCATCCAGCTGGGCCACCGCACGCGAACGCTGGCCGTTCAGAATGTCGACTTCGATCAGACTGGCCGCGCACCAGTCACAGCGTGGACCAAGCTTGTCTCGGGCCACGCGGAAATCCTCGCGCGCCGAGGTCAGCAGCTGCTTCATCCGCGTGAAAGCATCCGGATGGGTCTGATAGGCATAGGCGCTGCCTCGGGCCAGCCACGCGCGTTTCCGTTGAAACTCCCCCCGGACCAGATAAGCGGCTCCACTGCCCGTGGCCGCCACCCATTCATCGTAGAGAGCCGCATTTAGAGGTCGTACGCCTGCCAAGGCGTCGACAGCACGGGCGTAAGCCCGATAGGCCGACAGATCTGCCAGCGCCGGCTCTTGCATGACCGTCAGTTGCTCGTCCAGTGAATGGAAATTCTTGCTCTCCAGCTGCGCGACAAAGTCCTCGCGCGTCCATGCTGCCTCCTGTCCCTGCGCCTGGACCGTGACAAGCAGCCCAAGAACCAGAAGCAGTCCTCCCATCGTTCTCATATCCATCCTCCCTGATGAACGTCAGCTTTTAATCAGCGATAGCAGTCCCGTCTCGTCCAGTACTGTGACACCCAGCTCACGCGCCTTGTCCAGCTTGCTGCCGGCCTCCGCGCCAGCGACGACGTAATCCGTCTTCTTGCTCACCGAGCCAGCCACCTTGGCGCCCGCCGCTTCCAGCATCTCCTTGGCCTCGTCGCGGCTCAGCGTAGGCAGGGTCCCCGTGAGCACGAAGGTCTTGCCGGCCAGCGGAAGCTGGGCGGCCGGGCTGGGCTCGCCTTCTTCCCAGCGCAGGCCGCAGGCACGCAACTGTTCGACGACCTCGCGGTTGTGTTCCTGCTGGAAGAAGGTGTGGACGCTCTGCGCCACGATGGGGCCCACGTCGGGCACCTGCAGCAGCTGGTCTTCCGTGGCATCCATGATGGCGTCGAGCTGGCCGAAGTGGCGCGCCAGCGCCTTGGCCGTGGCCTCGCCCACATGGCGTATGCCCAGACCGTAGAGGAAGCGCGGCAGCGTGGTCTGCTTGGATGTCTCCAGCGCGTCGACGATGTTCTGCGCCGACTTGTCGGCCATGCGCTCCAGGCTGGCCAGAGCCGTGAGGCCCAGGCGGTAGAGATCGGGCAGGGTCTTGACCACGCCGCTGTCCACGAGCTGGTCGACGAGCTTGTCGCCCAGGCCTTCGATGTCCACCGCCCGGCGCCCGGCGAAATGCAGCATGGCCTGCTTGCGTTGGGCGCTGCAGAACAGGCCACCGGTACAGCGGTAGTCGGCCTCGCCCTCCTCGCGCACGGCGGCCGAGCCACAGACCGGGCAGACCTGGGGCATGGTGAAGACCTCGGCGCCGGGCTGGCGCTTCTCGGGCAGCACGGCGACCACCTCGGGAATCACATCGCCCGCGCGGCGCACGATGACCGTGTCACCCACGCGCACGTCCTTGCGCCGGGCCTCGTCCTCGTTGTGCAGCGTGGCATTGGTCACCGTCACACCGCCCACGAAGACGGGCGCGAGCTTGGCCACGGGCGTGAGCTTGCCCGTGCGTCCCACCTGGACCTCGATGGCCTGCACCGTGGTCAGCATTTCCTGCGCCGGGTATTTGTGCGCCACAGCCCAGCGCGGCTCGCGGGTCTTGAAACCCAGTTGCTGCTGCAGGGCGAGGGCATTGACCTTGTAGACCACGCCATCGATGTCGAAGGGCAGCGCATCACGCTTGGCACGGATGGCGTCATGGAAGGTCGTCAGCCCCGCGGCGCCCAGAGCCACGGTACGCTCCTCGCACACGGGCAGGCCCATGGCCTGCAGGGCGTCGAGCATCTGCGCGTGGGTGGCGGGCACAGCCCAGCCCTG
>JAIERT010000140.1 GCA_019746735.1 Burkholderiaceae bacterium
GTTCAACCCGCATTGTGGTCCATGGTGTACGCCCCCGCAGTGCGGACAGGCTCTAAGATCGCGGCATGAAAACGACCTACATCTTCGCCGCCATCCTCATCGCCAGCGTCATCGGTGCGCTGCTGCCCACGCGCCTGGTCAAGACCCTGATGCTGGTCCTGAGCGGCGTGCTCTCGGGCTACGGCCTGTTCCGTCTGCTGGGCTGAGAGTTCCCCTCAGGCTGATTCCAGCGCAAAGGCATCCATGGCCAGCATGCCGTACATCACCTCGCGGCTGATGTAGTCGGGGCGGGCGCCCTCGGCGGCTGCACCCAGCGTGAAGAACAGCGGCAGGAAGTGGTCCTCGCTCGGGTGCGCGCGCTCGGCGTGCGGGGCCTGGGCGCGGTAGTCCAGCAGGGACTGCAGGTCGCCCTGCGCGATCTTCGTTTCCACCCAGCGGCTGAACGCGACCACGTAAGGTGCGGGCTCGGTCTGGCCGCCGAAGAACTCGCCCAGGTTGTGCGTCATGCTGCCCGTGCCCATGAGCAGCACGCCGCGCGCGGCCAACGGGCGCAGCGCGCGGCCCAGCGCATAGACCTCGGCCGGGCCGGCCTGTGCGGGCAGGGCCAGCTGCAGCACGGGGATGTCGGCCTCGGGATAGAGGTGCATCAGCGGCACCCAGGTGCCGTGGTCAAAAGGCCGGCGGCTGTCTTCGGCCGCGGCGATGCCGGCGCCCTGCAGCAGGGCCAGCACCTCGCGCGCCAGCTCGGGCTGGCCGGGGGCGGGGTACTGCAGGGTGTAGAGCTCGGGCGGGAAGCCGCCGAAGTCGTGCCAGGTCTGGGGCGCGGGCGTGCTCATCACCGTGGGCTGGCGCGCCATCCAGTGCGGCGACATCACGACGATGGCCTGCGGCCGCGCGTGGGCCTGGGCCCAGGCGCGCAGCGCCGGGCCGGTGCTGCCGGCATCCACGGCGAACAGCGGCGCGCCGTGCGAGACGAAGAGCGGGGGCAGGGTGTTCATCATGCGTCCTTTCAATGCCAGATTCAGTTCGTGGCCTCGCCTTCGCCCGGCTGCAGCCAGAGGCGGGCGGGGATGTGCTGCTGCAGCTTCTGCACGGCCAGGTCCACCAGCTCGGGGTGCAGCTCGTGGCCGATGAAGGGCAGCACGTCGGCGGTGAAGTCCGCGCCCAGCGTCCTCAGGCGCATCGCGCCTTCGATGGTGTGGCGGTAGGGCACGACCGTGTCGGTCTTGCCGTGCAGCAGGTGCACGGTGCTGCTTTCGTGCAGCGGCTGCTCGGGCAGGCGCGCAAAGCGCCCGGCGATGGCGATCACGCGCGCGGCCACCGGCTCGGGCCGCAGCGCGGACTCGAGCGCCATGATGGCGCCCTGCGAGAAGCCGACCAGTGCGGTGCCGGCCGCGTCCACCCCGCTCTGCTGCTGCCAGTGGCGTACGGCGAACTCGAAGGCTGGCAAGGCGGCCGCGACCCGCTGCGGCCGGTTTTCATCGTTCACATCGCGCACCGAAAACCACTGGCGCCCGCCGGGGCCGAGCTCCGATTCGTAGGGCGCGTCGATGGCCACCACCATGGCCTGCGGGAAAGCCTGGGCATAGGCCTGGCCCAGCCCGGCCAGGCTCTGGGCATTCGAGCCCACGCCGTGGAACAGCAGGATCAGTTGCGCCGCCTGGCTGGGGCGCTGGAGGATGAGGGCGAGGGGCTGGTTCATGGTCTTTCCTGTGGGCGCCATCCGGGCGGCGCTGGATGGACTTTATTGCGTACTGAAGCTTTGATAAATATCCGATCGATTGACTGATTGTTTACTCTAGTAAGACAATCGGGTTCACGATGGATCAGCTCAGGGAAATCGAGGCCTTTGTGGCCGTGGCGCAGCTCGGCAGCTTCGTGAAGGCGGCGGACAAGCTGGGCCTGTCCAAGGCCATGGTCTCGCGCCATGTGAGCGAGCTGGAGGCGCGCCTCGGGGTGCGCCTGATGCAGCGCAGTACCCGCCGGCTCTCGCTCAGCGACGCCGGGGCCGAGTACCTGCAGCGCTGCGTGCAGATCCTGGCCGAACTGGCGGACGCCAATGCCGCCGTCAGCGCCGGCGCGGTACAGGCCCAGGGCCTGCTCAAGATCACCGCGCCGCTGACGTTCGGCATCCGGCACCTGGCGCCGCTGTGGGGCGAGTTCCTGCGCGTGCACCCGCGGGTGGCGCTGGAGGTCAACCTCAACGACCGCGTGGTGGACCTGATCGAGGAGGGCTACGACCTCGCGGTGCGCATCGGCCGGCTCGAGCCCTCGACGCTGATCGCGCGGCGCATCGCCAGCGCCCGCCTGCTTTTGTGCGCCTCACCGCGCTATCTGCGGCAGGCCGCGCCCATCCGCGAGCTCGCCGATCTGGCGCGGCACGACGTGATCGCCTACAGCTACTTGGCCACGGGCGAGCAGTGGCAGTTCAGCGGCCCCGAGGGTGCGCGCAGCATCACCGTGCATCCGCGCCTGCGCAGCAACAGCGGCGACACCTGCCGCGCCGCGGCCCTGGCCGACCAGGGCGTGGTGTTCCAGCCGGGCTTTCTGGTGAGTGAGGACCTCAAGGCGGGCCGACTGGTGCAGATCCTGCCGCAGTACGAAGGGCCCGAGCTCGACATCAGCGTGGTCTATGCGAGCCGGCAACACCTGTCGCACAAGGTACGCGCCATGGTGGAGTTCCTGGCCACGGCCTTCGCGCAGGCCGGGCGGTTCTGAGGGAGGCTGCCCTGATGGGGGCTACATCGCCCAGATGCGCGGCGGCACGTCCTCAAGCTGCCAGAGCTGCTGGCGCCAGCTGGCGCGCAGGCTCTTGAGCAGCTGCATGGCCGGCTCCACCAGCGGGGCCAGCACGCGGACCACCAGCACCTGCGGGTGCGGGCTCGTAGCACCGGCCGTAGCGCGCAGCGGGTGGACGTCGATCAGCTCACGTACACATTCCAGCGCGGCCTCACGCCGTTCGCGGGCGATGGGCTCGCCGGCCACGAAGAACAGCGTGCCCAGGCAGCGTTGCCCGGCTAGGCCCAGGGGGCCGTCCAGGAGGTATGCGTCCTGCGCGTCGATGCGGCCCTGCTCCAGCCAGACACCGGGCACCTCGAGGTGCTGTGCAAAGCGGCCGGCGACGAAGGGCTGATCGGCCGCGGGCAGGCCCAGGGCCGTGACGTCCCAGCCCAGGAGTTCGGCACCGGGCGCCAGCTCGAACACGGCGCGGTTCTCGGCGAGGCACTGGTTGTAGGCCAGGGCCTCGAGGGGCAGCCATTCGAGCCGGGCCCCGCTGTCCAGCCGCGCGTGCAGCCATTGCCGTGCGGGCTCACCCGTGCTGCGATAGAAGCGCGTGGCCCCGGGCGTGGTCACCAGGCCGTGGGCACCGGCCCCCAGCGTGAGCCGGATGTCCAGCGTATCGCCGCCCACCAGGCCGCCGGGCGGGTGTACCAGCACGTTGTGGCAGATGCCCTCGCCTTCCGGGTAGAGGCTCTGCAGGATGCGCAAGGGGCCGTCGTGGCGGTAGTGCGCCACGCTGCGTCGGTCGTTGCGGGTGTAGGCTAGTTGCAGCGAGGCGTGCCAGGTCATGCGGCGAGTCTAATGCCCGCGCAGAGCCCGGCCGGGTGACGGACAATCGGGGCTTCACGAGAATTCAAGATCCATGACGACCAACCCTTCCTTGCCTGCGGAACCCCTGAGCGAGACGCAGGCGGCACCTGCCGCGAAATCCGAAGCCAGAGCCAAACCGGCGCAACGCAAGCAGGCGGCAATGCCCGTGCTGGAGCAGCTGTTTAGCCTCTATCCCCATCTTTTCGGGGCCGAGTTCCTGCCGCTCAAGCGCGGCATCTTCCAGGACCTGCTGGAGCGGCATCCCGATCTGT
>JAIERT010000010.1 GCA_019746735.1 Burkholderiaceae bacterium
CCAGCAAGAACAAGAAGACCATGCCCGAGAAGATGGCGATCATGAAGTTTGATCCCAAGGCTCGCAAGCATGTGGAGTACAAGGAAACCAAGCTGAAGTGATTCGGCGCTGTTCCTGAACAAAAGCCCGCCTCGTGCGGGCTTTTGCTTTTCTGGCCCATAACCCTGAAACGCATGCTGGATTGATTGTAATGAGAATGGTTCTCATTACAATCTGTTCCATGGCATATCGCCATGCTGAACGGAGCCTTCCATGTCCTGCACCGACAACGATCTGAACCCGCCCTGCCTGGAGGCCCTGGTGGCCGGCACCTTCGCCCTGATGACCTGCTGGGCCGCCCCGGCCCAGGATGGCACCCTGCCCACGGTGCGCCAGCGCACGCTGATGGCACGCAAGATCGTCTCCAACCTCTTCTTCCTCAAGAACCATCCACATGCCAGCCCGGGGCTGCGCCAGGTCATGGCCCGCGCGCACGAGCGCTGGGTGCTGGTGTCCGAATCGGCGGGCGATGCCTCGGTCGTCACCCGCCCCACCGATCCCGTGGCCGCCCAGACGGCCGGCAACCTGCTGCACTGAAGGCCCTCGACATGTGCCAGCAGCAACGCCGCCCCGCCGCCCTCCCCTATGCGCAAGCCCCGGAAACCACGCCCAAGGCACCCGCAGCCGCGCCCGCCAGCGGCTCGCGCCGGCGCCGCCTCTGGGAGCTCGACGGCCATGCCTACTGCCCCGTCATCGGGGTCTGCCTGCCCCTGCCCCAGCTGCGCCGGCTGGCCGACAAGATGCTGGGCGGCATGCAGCAGCACAACGACTACGAGGTCCACTGCATCGCCGTGACCGAATGCCGGCACCGCTCGCCCCTGTCCGAAGCCGTGCAGAAGGAACTGGAAGACCGCTACGCCCTGGTGCTGCGCGCCACCCGGCAGCTCAAGTCCACCGAAGCCCTGGGCCGCTGGTGGGACGACTGCCGGACCAGCGCCGACTGGGCCGGCGCCCTCTGGGCCGCGCTGACGCACCCGCGCTGCGACACGGTGCTCGAACATCGCATCCTCGGCGAGGTGCACATGCTGCAGCACCAGGTGGGCATGGCCTGCCGCGCCGACCTGACGCGGCTGGACGCCCTGCACGAGGAGAACGCCATCCTGGGCCGGGAACTGGCCAATGCCCAGGCACGCAGCCAGCAGCAGGCCCGGCAGTTCAGCGCCCGGCTGGAGGAGCAGCAGGCCCTGGCCCTGCGCCTGCGGGCCGAGCTGGTCCAGTCCCAGACCCGTCAGATGCAGCTGCAGGAACAGCTGGCGCAGTTCCAGACCAGCGCACCCGACCTGCCCGCGCGGCTGGCCCTGAGCCAGCAGAACCGCCAGCTGCAGGAGGACCTCCAGGCCCTGCAACGCCAATTGCAGCAGGCCCGTCAGGAGGCCCAGGCCCAGCGCGAACGCGCCGAGGCCTTGCAGCAGCGACGGGACGACATGCCAGGACCCGCTGCCGCAGAGGTTGCTGGGGATCCGCTGAGGCTGGACCGCCGCGCGGTGTTGTGCGTCGGCGGACGCACGGCCAGCGTGCCGATCTACCGCCAGGTGATTGAACACCGCGGTGCGCGCTTCCTGCACCACGACGGCGGAACCGAAGACAACAGCAGCCAGCTGGACGCGACACTGGCCGCCGCCGACCTCGTGATCTGCCAGAGCGGCTGCATCAGCCACAACGCCTACTGGCGCGTGAAGGACCATTGCAAGCGCACCGGCAAGCAATGTGTCTTCATCGAGACGCCCAGCCGCGCCGCGCTGGAGCGGGCGCTGGAGGGCATGGCCGCCGCCTCGTCACCGACCGACTGAGCAGGTCAGACCACCACGGGCTCGGGTTCCAGCAGGATGCCGAAGCGTTCGTAGACGCTGGTCTGGATGGCTTTGGCCAGGGTCATGACCTCGCCGCCCGTGGCGCCCTGTTCGCCACCGCCGCGGTTGACCAGCACCAGGGCCTGCTTTTCGTAGACCCCGGCCTGGCCGATGGACTTGCCTTTCCAGCCGCAGGCATCGATGAGCCAGCCCGCGGCCAGCTTGACCGTACCGTCGGCCAGCTGGTAATGCACGATGCCCGGGTCGCGCGCGATGATGTCGGCGCACTGCTCGGGTGTGACGGTCGGGTTCTTGAAGAAGCTACCGGCATTGCCGATCACGGCCGGATCCGGCAGCTTGGCGCGGCGGATCTCGCAGACCCAGTCATGGATCTGCTGCGCCGAGGGCTGGGCAACACCGCTCTCGGCCAGCTTGCGTTGCAGGTCCAGATAGCCCAGCTCGGGCTTCCAGGCCTTGGGCAGGCGCAGGCGCACGCGCGTGATCAGGGCCCGGCCCGCCAGACCCAGGCCTTGCGGACCGGCGGCGTGCTTGAACACCGAGTCGCGGTAACTGAAGCCGCACTGCGCCGCATCCAGCGTGAAGGGCCGGCCGGTCTGCAGATCGATGGCATCCAGGGACTCGAAACGGTCCTGCAGCTCCACGCCGTAGGCGCCGATGTTCTGTACCGGCGCGGCCCCGACCGTGCCGGGGATCAGGGCCATGTTCTCCAGCCCGGGCCAGCCCTGCGCCAGCGTCCAGCCGACGGCCTCATGCCAGTTCTCGCCCGCGCCGAACTCCACGATCCAGGCCTTGTCGGTCTCCGCCACCAGCCGCCGGCCGGCGATCTCGACCTTGAGCACCACGGCCTTGACGTCGCCGGTCAGCACGATATTGCTGCCGCCGCCCAGCACGAACTTCGGCGCCGGCCCCAGCTCGGGGTCGGCCAGCAGCGCCTGCACGTCGGACTCGCGCAACACACGCACCAGGGTCTGGGCCCGGGCGACGATGCGGAAGGTGTTGTACGGCTGGAGCGGGACGTTTTTCTCGACTAACATCGCTCTGATTCTCTCATTTGCATCATCCCAGCCAAGAACGCATATGCCCTCTTTCGACACCGTCTGCGAAGCCGACATGGTCAAGGTCAGGAACGGCGTGGACAACGCCGCCAAGGAAATCGCCACCCGTTTCGATTTCAAGGGCACCTCGGCCAGCATCGAGATCAAGGACCAGGAGATCACCGTCATCGGTGACGCCGACTTCCAGATCGAGCAGATCCTGGACGTGCTGCGCAACAAGCTGACCAAGCAATCGGTCGACGTGCGTTTCCTCGACATCGGCGACCTGCAGAAGATCGGCGGCGACAAGGTCAAGAAGCTCGTCAAGGTGCGCAACGGCATCGAGTCCGAGCTGGCCAAGAAGATCCAGCGCATGATCAAGGACAGCAAGCTCAAGGTCCAGGCCGCCATCCAGGAGGAAAAGGTGCGCGTCACCGGCGCCAAGCGCGATGACCTGCAGGCCGTGATGGCCCTGCTGCGCAAGGAAGTGGCCGACGTGCCGCTGACCTTCAACAATTTCCGCGATTGACGGGCCCCTCCGATGCTGCGCCGGCCCCTGAGCGTCCTGCTGTGTGCCCTGGCCATGCTCGGGACGGCGCAAGCCCAGACCGTGGTCCTCTCGGGCATCCTGGGCGGCAAGGCTCTGCTGGTCGTCGACGGAGCGCCGCCCAAGAGCGTGGCAACCGGTGAGACGCACCGCGGCGTAAAGCTGCTCTCGGCCCAGGGCAGCCAGGCCGAGGTGGAGATCGCGGGCAAACGCCAGACCCTGCGCCTGGGCGAAGGGCCGGTCAGCGCCGCGCCCGGCGCTCCCGAAGCCGGTGACCGCCGCCGTATCGTGCTGCACGCCGGCAGCAACGGCCATTTCCGTACACAGGGACAGATCAACGGGCGGACGGTGAACTTCATCGTCGACACCGGCGCCTCGGTGGTCTCGATGAGCGTGACCGACGCCGAAGCCATCGGCCTGCGCTACCAGTCGGGCCAGACGGTCCAGGTCAGCACGGCCA
>JAIERT010000399.1 GCA_019746735.1 Burkholderiaceae bacterium
CGAACCGTGAAGGTGGGCAAGCCCAGCTTCCGTCTCGCCCTGCTTTCGGAGTAATCACCATGTTCAAAAACCTCATCGAATCCCTGCGCAAAAAAACCTTGTCCCTGTCGGACCTGCCGGAAACCATCCGCGTCCCGGGTCACGCCGGGCAGACCGACATCGACCGCCTTCCCCTCGATCAGGCATCCGTCGATGACCTGGCCTTCGCTATCCAGGGCCTGGAAGCCCGCTCGTCTGAGATCTCCTGCCAGTTGCATTCCTTGCGCCGCCTGCACGATCTGGCCCGCGCCCGGGGCGCGCTCGGCACGGACAAGGTCACAGAGATCTTTGGTGGGGAGGTCTGATATGAGCTTTCCCTTCATCACCGCCGAGCAGCGCCTCGCAGAAAAGCGTGGCTCCAAGGGCGTCATTCTTGGGCCATCAGGTGTGGGCAAAACCACGCTGCTCAAAACCGCCGATGCGACCCGCACCCTGTTCATTGACCTGGAGGCTGGCGATCTGGCCGTGCTGGATTGGCCTGGCGACAGCGTGCGGCCACGCACCTGGCAGGAATGCCGCGATCTGGCCTGTTACATCGGTGGGCCGAACCCCGCGCTGCGTGACGACCAGTCCTACAGCCAGGCGCATTACGACCAAGTGTGTGCCTTGTATGGCGATCCCGCCATGCTGGCCAAGTACTCGCTGATCTTTGTGGACTCGATCACGGTTGCGGGGCGCCTGTGTCTGCAGTGGGCCAAGGGGCAGCCGCAGGCCTTCTCCGAAAAAACCGGCAAGCCCGACACGCGTGGTGCTTATGGCCTGCATGCCAGCGAACTGGTCGGGTGGCTCACCCAGTTGCAGCACGTCCGTGACAAGGACATCTGGCTGGTCGGAATCCTCGACGAAAAGCTCGATGACTTCAACCGCAAGGTGTTCAGCCCTCAGATCGAAGGCTCCAAAGCCGCGCTGGAACTGCCCGGCATTGTCGATCAGGTCATCTCGATGGTGGTGCTCAAGTCGGATGACGGCACCCCTTATCGCGCCTTCGTCTGCCAGCACATCAATCCCTGGGGCTACCCCGCCAAAGACCGTTCCGGACGACTGGAAGTCGTCGAGGAGCCGCATCTGGGCCGCCTCATTTCCAAGATCACTGCGCCGCGCGCGCAATAAGCAGGAGAGTATTCATGAACAGCTACAGCAACAACGCCGCCTGGAATGACTTCAACGATGCCGAAGACCAGCGCGAGTACGCCCTGATCCCACCCAAAACCCTGGCCAAGGTCATCATGGCCATTCGCCCGGGTGGGTATGACGATCCAAGCCAAGGCTGGACTGGCGGTTACGCGACCCGTTCCGACAAGACCGGTGCGATCTATCTCAACGCCAAGTTCACCATTCTGGAGGGACCGTTTGCCAAACGCGTGGTGTTCGGGCTGATTGGCCTGTCCAGTCCCAAGGGCCCGGAGTGGACCCATATCGGGCGTAGCTTCCTGCGCGCCATTCTGAACTCGGCACGAGGCATCCATCCGGCAGACAACTCGCCACAGGCGCAGAGTGCGCGCCGCATCAAGGGCTTTGCCGATCTGGATGGTGTGGAGTTTGTCGCCCGCATTGATGTCGAGAAGGATCAGAACGGCGACGACAAGAACGTGATCAAGGCCGCCATTCAGCCGGATCACAAAGAGTATGCCGTGCTGATGGGGCAGCCGATGCGCACCCCAAGCCAAGCGCCTTCGGCTCCCGCCGGTACGCCCCCTATGACATCGGCGCCAGCCGTTCCCACTCGTCCTGCCTGGGCGCAATAAGGAGGACTACCCATGATGCTGCGTCCTCGGCAGCGGGAATTCGTCACCCGCTGCGTCACGGCCCTCAAAGCCCATGGCAACACCCTCGGTGTGGCGCCGACCGGTGCAGGCAAGACGATCTGCCTGTCCGGCACCGCCGGGGAGTTTCTTCAACATCCGGACGCCAAGGCCTGCATCTTGGCGCACCGCGACGAATTGACCGCGCAAAACCTGGCCAAGTTTGGCCGCGTCAATCCGCACGTCAGCACCTCGGTCTTCGATGCCCACCAGAAATCGTGGTCGGGTCAGGCCACCTTTGCCATGGTGCAAACGTTGGCACGCAACCTGGAGCAGATGCCCACGCTGGACATGCTGGTGATCGACGAGGCTCACCACTGCGCGGCGCCCACCTACCGACAGATCATCGACTCGGTCTTGGCCAAGAACCCGCATGCGCTGATTTACGGCGTGACTGCTACGCCCAATCGCGGGGATGGCAAGGGCCTGCGTGAGGTGTTCTCCAATGTCGCAGACCAGATCAGGTTGGGCGAGCTGATCCGCTCTGGGCATTTGGTGCCACCACGCACCTTCGTGGTCGATGTCGGAACGCGTGACGCACTCGACGGCGTGCGCAAACTGACCGACGACTACGACATGAATGCCGTGGCGTCGATCATGAACACCACGCCTGTCAATGCGGCGGTGGTCCAGCATTGGCAGGCGCATGCCGCCCGTCGCAAGACCATTGCCTTTGCCGCCACCGTCGATCACGCCTATGCGGTTTGCCATGCATTCATAGCAGCAGGGGTGAAGGCCGCCGTGGTTCATGGCGAGATGACCCCTGCAGAACGTCAGTCCACGCTGAGGTCCTATGAATCCGGCGATGTAACGGTGCTGGTCAATGTCGCCGTGCTCACAGAAGGGTACGACTACACGCCCACCTCCTGCATCGTGCTGCTGCGCCCCAGCTCCTACAAGTCCACGTTGATCCAGATGGTCGGACGTGGCCTGCGCGTGGTCGACCCTGCCGAGCACCCCGGCGTCATCAAGACCGATTGCGTGGTGCTGGACTTTGGCACCGCCTCTCTGCGCCATGGCAGTCTGGAGCAGGAAGTCGATCTGGATGGTTTTGCCGGTGATGGCGAGGCGCCGACCAAGCGCTGCCCGCAGTGTGATGCAGAAGTGCCGATGGCCAGTCGCGAGTGTCCGCTCTGTGGCCACAGCTTTGCCAAGGCGATCGAGGAGGCGCGTCACCAAATCAGCGATTTCGTGATGACCGAAATCGATCTGCTCAAGCGCTCCAACTTTGCCTGGTGCGACCTTTTCGGCGACGACTGCGCGCTGCTGGCCACCGGTTTCAAAGCCTGGGCGGGTGTCTTCTTCCTGGGTGGGCGTTGGTACGCGGTGGGTGGTGCCGAAAAACTGCCCGCCCGCTTGCTGGGTGCAGGGGAACGCACGGTGTGTTTGGCCCAGGCCAATGACTGGCTCAACGACCAGGAAGTTGACGATGCTGCTCACAAGACCCGCCGCTGGTTGCAGGAGTCGCCCACACCTGGGCAACTGCGTTACCTGCCTGCGCCGCTGCGCGCGGATTTCAGCCTGACCCGCTATCAGGTCTCAGCGCTGTTGACCTTCCAGTTCAACAAGGCGGCCATTCAGCGCCTGGTTACCGCAGCCAACGATGCGGTGATGGCCGAGTTTCGGGAGGCTGCGTGAGATGTGCTGTGTGTTCCCGTCAAGCCAAAGGCCTGGGGTATTTCAACCCACGCTTACGGCGTTCCGACCCCCGCCGCTACAACGACCGGTGGGTGTTCTGCTCCATGCGGTGCCAGAACGTCTTTTCCCGACTGATGGAGCGCCTGACCCCGTTTCAGGAGGACGCCGTGATTGACCCCAGCGACATGGAGATCGCCGCTATGCGATCGGCACTCGGCCCCTTAGGCGAGTACGTCGCCTCCATCGGCATGGATCGCCCTTTAGCCGACTACGGCAAGGACGAAGTCCTGCGCCTGGTGGAGGTCGTGGTCGACGCCTATCAGGCCCACATGTTGGCCGAGCACGAACGCATGGTCGAGCGCGATCGCACTTTCTTTGAACAACTCGCCAGCCGCATGGCCACTACCAGCACGGGTGGCGAT
>JAIERT010000007.1 GCA_019746735.1 Burkholderiaceae bacterium
TCTGCTCGAACTGACCCTGGCCAAGGCCCTGATTGACCTCGTGCCCATCCAGCGCGTGGTGATCTCCCGCGTCATCGCCGAGGAGAACGAGAAGCGCTGGCTCGACATGGTCTCGCTGGACGCCCGCGGGGGCGGCAAGGTGGTGGACCCGCTGCGCATCGATTTCCAGAGCCTGCCCCGGCTGGAGGAGTCCTACGACCGGCTGCGCAGCCTCAACGGACGCCAGGTGATCGAGGTGGCCTGGGCGGGCCCCGAGGGGCCGCGCATCTACTATCTGCCGCTGTTTGCCGACACGCGCGCGGACGATGAGCAGGGGGTGATCGAGATCCACACCGCTGGCGTGCTGCAGCCGGCCGAGCTGCAGACCATCGAGCAGCTGCACCACATCTACCGCAATATGTACACGCTGCTGGCCTACAGCGACCGCGATGCGCTGACCGGCCTGCTCAACCGCAAGTCCCTGGACGACACCTTCTACAGCGCGGTGCTGGAGGAGCTCGACGGACTGCTGGAGGATGCGAAGAACGAGCCTGCCCCCGGCAAGGAGCGGCGCCATCGCGTGCCGCCCAACTACTGGCTGGGCACCATCGTCATCGACAACTTCCATCTGCTCAGCGACAAGCACGGGCATTTGATCATGGAAGAGGTGACCTTGCTGGTGGCGCGCCTCATGAACAGCACGTTCCGCGCGCATGACCGCCTCTACCGCTTCGGTGGCGAGCAGTTTGCCGTGCTCTTCCACTGCCCCGAGGAAGCCCTGGCCCTGGGCGCCTTCGAGCGCATGCGTGTCAACGTCGAGAAGTACAACTTTCCCCAGGTTGGCCGGGTCACGGTGAGTGCCGGCTTCACCCGTGTGCTCGCCGACGATTCGCCCAGCACCGCGCTGGAGCGCACGGAACAGGCGATTGACTACGCGCAGCGCAACGGCCGCAACAAGGTCTGCAGCCATCCCGATCTGGTGCGCCGGGGCCTGTTCGGCGAGGTGTCGCGCACGGGCTCGGTCGACGTGTTCTGAGCCTGCGCCGGACGCAAAAAAGCCCGCAGTCGCGGGCTTTTTTGCGGGTGCACCGGCGCGTCAGTTCTGGGCGGCCTGCTGCTGCTCGAACGGCAGCTTCATCTCGCGCAGATCCTTGCGGGTCTCGACCAGGATCAGCGGACCCTCGTCCAGGACCACCGGGGCCGGGCGCTCGCGCGGCACGTGGACCGGCTTGGGTTCGGCGGCGATGGCGGCCTGCACAGCGGACACCTTGTCGCTGTCGGAGTTGACCCACTGCAGGCCCGAGGCGCTGGCCACCTGGTTCAGATCGGACAGCGGCAGGGTGTAGGGCTGCACGCGCGGCAGGGCACGGCCGCTGGCCGGGGTGGCGGCAGGGGCTGCGACGACAGGGGCCGGACGGGCTTCGGCGACCGCGGTACCTAGCTGCGGCGGCTGTGCCAGTTCGGTGCCAGCGGACTCCTGGGCTTGACGTTCCTGACGCTCGCCGCGTTCGCCACGCTCGCGGCGGTCACGGCCGTAGCGGTCACGTGAACGGCGCTCACGCTGGCCCTGGGCTTCGCCTTCGGGGCGGGCTTCCATGGGCTGGGTGTCGCCGTCGTTCTGCATCTCGGCCGATTGCGGCTCAGGCGTGCTGTCCTGCGGACGAGCCTCTTCGGCGGGACGGCGCTCCGCTTCGGGGCGCGGGCTGCGCTCGTTGCGACGCTCGCCGCGTTCCGGGCGCTCGCCACGGGGTTCGCGCGGTTCGCGGGGCTCACGAGGTTCGCGCGCTTCACGCGGCTGATCGCTGCGCTCGCCGCGGTTGCCGCGTGGTTCGTTGCGCTCGCCGCGTTCCTGGCGTTCGCCACGCTCAGCGCGATCACCACCGTTGCGGCCGCGCTGCTCGTTGTTGCGCGGTGCACGTTCCTGGCGCTGCTCGCTGCCCGCTTCGCCCGGCTGCTGCGGGGTGCTGCGGTTCTCGGCCTCGGCGCGCTGACCCTGACGTTCGCCACGCTCGCCACCATTGCGGCCACGCTGCTCGCCGCGCTCGCCGCGCTCGCCACGGTCCTGACGTTCGCCGCGCTCACCACCACGGCCACCGCGCCCGCCACGGCCACGGCCTTCGCCGCGACCTTCGCTGCGGTTGCCATCACGGCCGCCACGACCGTCACGGCGCTCTTCCTTCTTCTCCACCTTGGCCGGCGCGGCTGCCGGCTTGCTGCCGAACAGGCTCTTGAGCCAGCCGATGAAGCCCGGGCTGGCCGGCTCTTGCACCGCCGTCGCGGCCTTGGCCGGCTGCTTGGCCGGCACCTCGGCCACCGGCTTGGGCGGCGTGATCGGCGCCGGTGCGTCGGGCAGCACGCCCTTGATGACCGGGGTCTGCTTGTTGGTGGGCTCCTGCGAGCGGCGCGTGACGGCGGTCGGGTCTTCGATCTCGTCGGCCATCTGGTAGCTGGCCTCGATGTTGTCCAGACGCGGATCGTCGTGTTTGAGGCGCTCGAGCTTGTAGTTCGGTGTCTCCAGCGACTTGTTGGGCACCATCAGCACATTGATGCGCTGCTTGAGTTCGATCTTGGTGATCTCGTTGCGCTTCTCGTTGAGCAGGAAGGAAGCCACGTCCACCGGTACCTGCACGTGCACGGCGGCGGTGTTGTCCTTCTGGGCCTCTTCCTGGATGATGCGCAGGATCTGCAGGGCCGAGCTCTCGGTGTCGCGAATGTGGCCAGAGCCGCCGCAACGCGGGCAGGGGATGGACGCACCTTCGGAGAGGGCCGGGCGCAGGCGCTGGCGGCTCATTTCCATCAGGCCGAACTTGGAGATGGTGCCGAACTGCACGCGGGCACGGTCCTGGCGCAGCGCGTCGCGCAGGCGGTTTTCCACTTCGCGGCGGTTCTTGCTCTCCTCCATGTCGATGAAGTCGATCACGATCAGGCCGCCCAGGTCGCGCAGGCGCATCTGGCGCGCCACTTCGTCGGCGGCTTCCAGGTTGGTGCGGGTGGCGGTTTCCTCGATGTCGCTGCCCTTGATGGCGCGCGCCGAGTTGACGTCGATGGAGACCAGGGCTTCGGTGTGGTCGATCACGATGGCGCCGCCCGAGGGCAGGTTGACCGTACGGGCATAGGCCGACTCGATCTGGTGCTCGATCTGGAAGCGGCTGAACAGCGGCGCATTGTCACGGTAGCGCTTCACGCGTGCGGCATGCTCGGGCATGACGTGGGCCATGAACTGCTGGGCCTGTTCGTACACGTCGTCGGTGTCGATCAGGATGTCGCCGATGTCGTTGTTGAAATAGTCGCGGATGGCGCGGATCACCAGGCTCGATTCCTGGTAGATCAGGAAGGCGCCCTTGCCGCCCTTGGCGGCGCCGTCGATGGCGGTCCAGAGCTTGAGCAGGTAGTTCAGGTCCCACTGCAGCTCGGGTGCGGCGCGGCCGATGCCGGCGGTGCGCGCGATGATAGACATCCCGTTGGGGTACTCGAGCTGGTCGAGGGCTTCCTTGAGCTCGGCGCGGTCATCACCCTCGATGCGGCGGCTGACGCCGCCACCGCGCGGGTTGTTGGGCATGAGCACGACGTAGCGGCCGGCCAGCGAGACGAAGGTGGTCAGGGCGGCGCCCTTGTTGCCGCGCTCTTCCTTTTCCACCTGGACCAGCAGCTCCTGGCCTTCCTTGATGGCGTCCTGGATGCGGGCCTGGCTGACGGAGACACCCTGCTGGAAATAGTTGCGGGAGATTTCCTTGAAGGGCAGGAAGCCGTGGCGGTCTTCGCCATAGTCGACGAAGCAGGCTTCCAGCGAGGGCTCGACGCGCGTGACGACGGCCTTGTAGATATTGCCCTTGCGCTGTTCGCGCCCCTCGATCTCGATCTCGTAGTCGAGGAGCTTCTGTCCGTCGACGATGGCCAGGCGGCGTTCTTCGGCCTGCGTGGCGT
>JAIERT010000208.1 GCA_019746735.1 Burkholderiaceae bacterium
TGGTGGCCGCCAAGCTGGCCACCGTGCTGCAGGCCGAGAAGCTGCTGATGCTGACCAACATCCCGGGCGTGCTGGACAAGCAGGGCCAGTTGCTGCCCGAGCTGACCATGAAGCGCATTGACGAGCTGGTGGCCGACGGCACCATCTCCGGCGGCATGCTGCCCAAGATCGCCGGCGCGCTGGACGCGGCCAAGAGCGGGGTCAATGCCGTGCACATCATCGACGGCCGCGTGCCTCACGCCATGCTGCTCGAAATCCTGACCGACCAGGCCTACGGCACGATGATCCGCTCGCATTGAGTGGATGTGGCACGATCTCTGCATCGTGCTCAGGCAGGCTTGCGCCCACAAGCGGAGTGGGCGGCCACTGAGGACTAACCCCTAGCCGTCACTGTGCGAGAATCAAAAAAAGGATTTCCGAACACCATGTCTGACGCCGATCTCAACCCTGCCGCCGAGTCGACCGAATCGGCCGCCACCCCCGCCCGCAAGCGTCCCAAGCCGGGCGAGCGCCGCATCCAGATCCTGCAGGCCCTGGCCAGCATGCTGGAACAGCCGGGGGCCGAGCGCATCACCACGGCCGCGCTGGCCGCCAAGCTGGAGGTAAGTGAGGCCGCGCTTTACCGCCATTTCGCCAGCAAGGCCCAGATGTTCGAGGGCCTGATCGAGTTCATCGAGCAGGCCGTCTTTACCCTGGTCAACCAGATTGCCGAGCGCGAGGCGGGGGCCACCGATCCGGCCGCCGGCGCGCGCCATGCGGGCAAAGTCGTCACCATGCTGCTGCAGTTTGCCGAGAAGAATCCGGGCATGGTGCGTGTGATGGTGGGCGATGCCCTGGTCTACGAGAACGAGCGCCTGCAGCAGCGCATGAACCAGTTCTTCGACAAGATCGAAGCCACGCTCAAGCAATGCCTGCGCGACGGCGCGGCCGGATCGGCCACGCCCACGGCCGATGCCCAGGTCCAGGCCTCCGTGCTCACGGCCTTTGTGGTCGGTCGCCTGCAGCGCTTTGCGCGCTCGGGCTTCCGCCGCGCACCCACCGAGCATCTGGACGCCAGCCTGGGTCAGATGCTGCGCTGAGTGCAGGCCCGCGGCAGGCGCCCTGGCGTACCGCTGCGCTGTAAGAACAGACAGGAGACCGCATGAAACTCGTGCGCTACGGCCCACCTAGCAGGGAAAAGCCGGGCCTGGTCGATGCGGCCGGCCGGCTGCGTGACCTGAGCGGCTTGCTGCCCGACATCGGCCCGGCCCAGCTGTCGGACGCCCAGCTGGGCAAGCTGCGCAAACTCAAGACCGACACACTGCCCCTGGTGCGTGGCAAGCCCCGCATGGGCTGTCCGGTGGCCGGCATCGGCAAGTTCATCGCGATCGGTCTG
Source organism: Burkholderiaceae bacterium (assembly GCA_019746735.1). Lineage (GTDB taxonomy): Bacteria > Pseudomonadota > Gammaproteobacteria > Burkholderiales > Burkholderiaceae_C > Hylemonella. The sequence continues at coordinate 1,376 of JAIERT010000208.1, forward strand.
AACTACAGCGACCATGCCAGGGAAGCCGGCATGCCCATCCCCAGCGAGCCCATCGTCTTCACCAAGGCCATCAGCTGCATCCAGGGCCCGGACGACGACGTGATGCTGCCCAAGGGCTCGGTCAAGGGCGACTGGGAGGTGGAATTGGGCGTGGTCATCGGGAAGATGGCGCGTCACGTCACGCAGAAGGCGGCGCTCGACCACGTGGCGGGCTACGTGCTGTCCAACGACGTCAGCGAGCGCGAATTCCAGCTCGAGCGCGGCGGCCAGTGGGACAAGGGTAAGGGTTGTGACACCTTCGGTCCGCTGGGCCCCTGGCTGGTGACCCGGGACGAGATCCCCAACCCGCAGAAACTGGCCCTGTGGCTGGACGTCAACGGCCAGCGCATGCAGACCGGCAACACCCGGACCATGATCTTCAGCGTGGCCAAGATCGTCAGCCACCTGAGCGAGTACATGACGCTGATGCCGGGCGATGTCATCATCACCGGCACCCCGCCCGGCGTGGGGCTGGGCATGAAGCCTCAGCGCTTTCTCAAGGCCGGCGACGTCATGACCCTGGGCATCGAGGGCCTGGGCACCCAGACCCAGCGGGTCGTGCCTTTCCGCAATCCTTGACGTGGTCGTGGGGGCCGCGGGATAGTCCCCATGACGCCGGCCGCAGGCCGGCGTATTCTTTTTACCGCGTCTGGGTTGACGACCGGGATTTTTGGTGCAAAATAGCACGACCGTTCGTTTTATTTTCAACCCATGCCCGTCGTCCCCCTGGCTAACAAGACCCCGCGCTCCGGTGCCCGCACCGCGGCCCGCGATGGGCGCGCCCTGCACAAGGGCCAGCAGACCAAGCTCGCCATCATCGATGCGGCCCTGGGCCTGGCGGCGCAGATCGGCCTCGAAGGCCTGAGCATCGGCGTGCTGGCCGAGGTCACGGGCATGAGCAAGTCCGGCGTCTTCGCCCACTTCGGCTCGCGCGAGGAGCTGCAGATCTCCGTGATCCGCGAGTACTTCGCGCGCTTCGAGCAGGAGATTTTCTACCCCGCGATGGAGGAGCCGCGTGGCCTGCCGCGCCTGCAGGCCCTGTTCTCCAACTGGATGAAGCGCGTGACCGTGGAAATCCAGTCTGGCTGTATCTTCATCAGCGGCGCCGTGGACTTCGACGACCGCCCCGGCCCCGTGCGCGACGCACTGGCCAGCTCCGTCAAGATCTGGCTCGCTGCCGTGCAGCGCGCCGTGGTCCAGGCCAAGGAAGAGGGCCAGCTGGCAGCCGACGCCGATGAGCAGCAGGTGGGCTTCGAGATCCACTGCCTGATCCTGGGCGTGCACTACGAAGCCCGCTTCCTCAAGACCCCCGGATCCATCGCGCGGGCCAACAAGGCCTTCGAACAGATCTTGGCGCGCTACGGCGCCGACGGCAAGGCCGTCAAGACCGCGACATCCAGGTCTGCCACCGTCAAGGCAGCCCGCAAGCCCGCATCCAAAACCCTTCTCACATCCAAACAGGAGTAAGCCATGCCCAGCTACAACCCGCCCCTGCGCGACATGCAGTTCGTGATGCACGAAGTGCTCAAGGTCAGCGACGCGCTCAAGCAGATCCCGCGCCATGCCGACACCGACACCGACACCATCAACGCGGTGCTGGAAGAAGGTGGCAAGTTCGCCGCCGAGGTGATCTTCCCGCTCAACATCAGCGGTGATGCCGAGGGCTGCAAGCTCGACAAGACGACGCACGAGGTCACCGCCCCCAAGGGCTTCAAGGAAGCCTATGCGCAGTACATCGAAGGCGGCTGGGCTGCGCTCTCCTGCGACCCCGAGTACGGCGGCCAGGGCCTGCCCTTTGTGGTCAACCAGTGCATGTACGAGATGATGAACTCGGCCAACCAGGCTTGGACCATGTACCCCGGTCTCTCGCACGGCGCCTACGAGTGCCTGCACGCCCATGGCACCGATGAACAGAAGAAGCTCTTCCTGCCCAAGCTGGTCAGCGGTGAATGGACCGGCACCATGTGCCTGACCGAGCCACATTGCGGCACCGATCTTGGCATGCTGCGCACCAAGGCCGAGCCCCAGGCCGACGGCACCTACAAGATCAACGGCGCCAAGATCTTCATCAGCGCCGGCGAGCATGACCTGGCCGAGAACATCGTGCACCTGGTGCTGGCCCGCCTGCCCGACGCGCCCAAGGGCAGCAAGGGCATCAGCCTCTTCCTCGTGCCCAAATTCAATGTGAAAGCCGACGGCTCGCTCGGTGAGCGTAACGGCATCTATTGCGGCGGCCTCGAGCACAAGATGGGCATCCACGGCAACGCCACGGCCCAGATGATCCTGGACAACGCCGTCGGCACCCTGGTGGGCCAGCCCAACAAGGGCCTGCAGGCCATGTTCGTGATGATGAACGCCGCGCGCCTGGGTGTGGGCAACCAGTCCCTGGGCCTGACGGAAGTGGCCTACCAGAACGCCCTGGCCTACGCCAAGGACCGCATCCAGATGCGCAGCCTGTCGGGCACCAAGGCCAAGGACAAGGAAGCCGATC
>JAIERT010000206.1 GCA_019746735.1 Burkholderiaceae bacterium
CCTTGCAGCCCACGCAGGTGGACTCGTTCACCACCTTGGCCCCCGTGGCCTTGTCCACGGTGATGGCCTCCACCGGACAGGCGTGCAGGCACCAGGCCTCGTCGCACTGCGTGCAGGTGTAGGGCACCTTCTTGCCCGTGTGATGAAAATCAAAGACCTTGATCCGGGATTTGGCGGTGGCGAAGATGCCGTAGTTCTCGAAGGAACAGGCCATTTCGCACTGCAGACAGCCGGTGCACTTGTCTGCGTTGATATGCAACACCTTTTGCATCTGAGTCTCCTTGGGTCGTCGCGCTGCGGCGCTCTGCCTATGAATCTTGCTGCCAGGGAATTCTTCGCCGCCACCCCATCCCCCGGACTAGGGAGAACCCTAGTGATACGCCACGGGCGCCCGGTTATTCTCAAAATGCAACACAGCGGTCTGCCTGCTGTGGCCGCGGCCCGTCACTCTCCCGACACACCATGCAAGCCTCACCCGCCACGCCACCGGTTTCGCGTCTGGCCCGCATCGCGCGGGCCCGCCAGCTCGCCATGCAGGACGGCACGCCGCTGGCCGGCGGCCTGGTCGAGCCCTGGATCGCGCAGAGCTGGCAACGCTGCCTGACGCAGGGCCTGCGCCCGCAGCAGCCCGTGCACTTCGAGGCCGTGACGGCCAACGTCATGCGCCAGGCCGCCGAAGCCAACCGCACGCTCATGCAGGCCGCACGCCCCATCCTCAAGCAGCTCGGCCACGCCCTGGCCGAGACGCGCTACTTCGCCATCCTCACCAACCACGACGGTGTGGTCATCGACACCGATGGCCCCATCGACCGCAGCGACAGCCGCGCCGCCGTGATCACCCGTGTGGGCGTGGACCTGTCGGAGAAAAGCGTGGGCACCACGGCCATCGGCGCCGCGCTGCGTGAACTGCAACCTGTCTGGCTGCATCGCGGCGAGCATTTCTTCAACGACACCGCGGTCTACAGCTGCGCCGGCGCCCCGCTCTTCGGGCCCGACGGTCGCTGCGTCGGCATGCTGGACCTCACGGGCGTGGAGGCGGCCGAGCGCCCCGAGCTGCGGCACCTGGCCACGCACGCGGCCCGCCGCATCGAGAACGCCCTGCTGCTGCAACGCAGCCACCGCCTGCTGCTGCGTCTGAACTGGCCCGGCCTGCCGCTGGGCGACGACGCCGACGGCCTGATCACGCTCGACGCCGACGGCCGCGTCTGCGCCGCCAACCGCGCCGCCCGCCAGCTGCTGCCCATGCTCAACACGCAGGGCATGGAACTGCATGGACGCGACCTCTTCGCCATGCCCTGGGAAACGCTGTTCGACCAGGCACGACGCGGCGAAGTCATAGACATCCCGCTGTGGTCCGGCCTGCGCCTGCAAGCCCATCCCATACTCGCTGGCGGCAAGCCCGGCAGCACCCGCGGCAGCGGTCCGACCCTGCCCCTGCGCGACGTGGAGACCGGCCTGATCCGCAAGGCCGTCGAAGATGCCCGCGGCAACGTGGCCCAGGCCGCGCGCAACCTGGGCATCAGCCGCGCGACCGTTTACCGCAAACTGGGAACGGGCCCCGCCAAGCGCGATTAGGCCCCACGCCCTTTGTTCACATCAGCCGGGAGGGCGACGCCACCGCGTCCGCGCCTCCTAGAATGGCGTCATGCGCCTTCCCAAGCTGCCATTTGGCAAACCTGCCCCGACGGCAGTCGCGCCAGCCGCGTCCATGGACGCCTCCTTCAATGCCTTGGCGGAACGGGCACAGATCGCCGAGACGCTGGTCGCCAGCGCCGCGCGCCTGATGTCAGTACGTCGCGAACTGGAGCTGGTGCGGGGGGTATGCGACGCCATGTGCACCACGAGCCGGCACATCCGGCTCGCCTGGACCTGGTTCGGCGACGAAAACACGGATCGCATCCGCCCCCAGGCGTTTGCGGGCAGCGCCAGCGACTATGCGGCCACCTTGACCATCCAGCGCAACCGGCTGACCGAACTTGGGCCGGCGTTTCGCACCCTGCGCGGTGACGCGCCCGAAGAATTCAGGGTGTCGCGCTGGTCGCTCTTCGGCCCCTGGCGCGAAGTCGCGCGGACCCACGGGGTGCGCAGCGTGATGGCCGTCCCCCTGAAGTCGAATTTCGAAGGCATGGGCGGCATCTTCGTCATCTACGCCGACCGCGAGGACTACTTCCACGACGTGGGCGAGAGCCTGTTCAACGCCATCGGCGAACTGTTCTCATCGGTCATGACCGCCTCGGCGGAACGCGCTGCGCTGGAACAGGCCGCCAACCACGATGCACTGACCGGTGTCCTGAATCGCCACGCCCTGCCCATCCTGGAGCGGCGCATGGTCCGTCGCTCACTGTTTGATCCCCAGTCCTTCGTGGTCCTGATCGACGTGGACCATTTCAAGACCATCAATGACACCCTCGGTCATGCCAAGGGCGACGATGTCCTCATCCGCATCGCATCGACCCTGCGCCAGGCGCTGCGGCGCGACGACAGCGTGATGCGCTGGGGTGGCGAAGAGTTTCTCGTCTGTCTGCCTGGCACCCAGCGCGAAGATGCGCTACGGGTGGCCGACAAGCTGCGCACGGCCATCGCCAACATGGTCAGCCCCATCGCGGTCACTGTTTCGATCGGCGTGGCGGAAGTGCTGGCCGATCGTGCCCTGTCGGCCTCCATCGAGATCGCCGACCAGGCGATGCTGGAAGCCAAGACCGCCGGGCGCAATCGCATCGTCTACCGGGCGTGAGCGAGGTCGCCGGCCTGGCCGCCAATCCCGTGTCGCGCCGGCTCAGCGCAGCTTCAGCACCCCACGATAGAGCACGAGGTAAGCCAGCCAGCCCAGCGTGGTCAGCGCCAGCATCAGCAGGCCCAGGTTGACCGGGCCCTCGTGCGTCAGCAGACCCACGAGGTAGCCACCGAAGGCCCCGGTGAACTGCTGGGCCGTACCGGCCACGGCGGCAGCGGCGCCGGCCAGGGCCGGCAGCAGGCCCACGGTGCCGGCCAGGGCCAGCGGCGTGAGCAGGCCATGGCCGATGCCTAGGAAGACCAGCGGCAGCGCGAAGGCCAGCGGCGTGCGCCAGCCGCCCCAGGCCAGGGCCAGCAAAAGGCCCAGCGCGAAGAAGATCGCGCTCTGCCCCAGCGTCATGATCTTGCGGTCGCCCCAGCGGCTCACCAGACGGCTGGCCAGCAGATTACCGAGCACATAGGGGAAGGGAATGGCCATGATGTACCAGCCCACCTGCCCCGGCCCCACGCCATAACCCGCGAGCACGATGGGCGCGCCCGCGAGGAAGCAGTAGAAGGTGGCCGTGGTCATGGCGAGGATCACCACATAGAGCAGGAAGGCCGGCTCGCGCGCCAGCTGCGCATAGGACTGCAGCAGGGCCCGCAGCCAGTGCTGTTGGCTGCGGGCTGGCGCATGCGGGCCGCGTACAGGCAGGCCACGCCAGGCGGCGATGAAGGCGAGCACGGCCAGGCCTGCCATCAGCGCGAAATTGAGCTGCCAGCCCAGCTGCTCATGCACCTGGCCGCCGAGCAGCGTGGCCAACGGCGGACACAGGCCCATGGTCATCCCGATGTAGGCCATCATGCGCGGGCGCTCGCGGCCCTGGAACAGGTCCTGCACCAGGGCGCGGCCCACCACCATGCCTGCGGCACTGCCGGCCCCCTGCAGCGCGCGCGCGGCGATCACCGTGTTGAGGTCGCTCGCGAAGGCGCCCAGCAGCGAGCCCAGGCCCGCCAGCGCCAGGCCGAAGAGCAGCACGGGCTTGCGCCCGAGCCGGTCCGACACCGGGCCATAGATCAGCTGCAGCCCGCCATAGGCCGCGACGAAGGCGCTGAAGCTCAGCTGCACATGCGCCTGCGTGGCCCCGAACTCCTGCGCCCAGCCGGGCAGCGAGGGCAGGCAGATCGTCATGGCCAGCAGGCCATAGGCCAGCTGCA